>CAITIF010000779.1 GCA_903892365.1 uncultured Pirellula sp.
CAGTCGCTGGACGCGCGACCTCTTCCAAGGTTTCTGGCAAATCTAGCTTGGATGGATTGGGGCGTTCCGCGTCCGGAATGGGCTCGTATTCTTCATCGAAGAAGTGACTTAAATCGGGAGGATCGTTATTGCGTCCGGCTGTTGGTTCTTGCGTCGCGCCCAGGGGTGCAAGTTGGAACCAAACGACCAGCATCCAAAACGCTTGAAGAATTAGCAGAAAAGGGGATGACATGGAGTTCGTTTGAGAGCAATTTCTAGTTCCCATCCAAGCTCACTCGCAAATGGACTAAAATCGTACGCAGACATCGATTCATTCCCTCTACGATAGAGTCTCTCGAAATGCAAGCACAAGATCAGATTCCAGGTTTACCCCCCCTTCGTTCGCTAACGAGAGGTCGCTTGCAATTGAGTTGGGGCGTACACCCGAACGTCTTTGCCCGCGTTGCGATTGTGTTCCTGAATCTTGAGCTTCTGGTGACGCTATCCTTGGGAATGCTGCCAATGGAACTGCTGTCTACGGCGAGAGCGTACGTCGCCCAGGAGGCGATCCCCCAGTTAGAAGGGCCCTATTCCGAAGAGCCCTACTCTGAGGATAAAGTGCTGGCGATCACGGCCCGTGCAAAAGAAGTGGGGAGCTTCGATCGGGGGCTCAAAATCTACACGCGAGCTAAGTCCGCATGCTTCTCTTGCCACCGAATTGGATCGGCAGGTGGAGTGATTGGGCCTGAGCTGATTGCATCCTCCAAGCTTCGAACACCGAATGAACTGGTCGAGAGCTTGCTTTGGCCGAACCGTGTCATTGCCAAAGAATTCCAGCCCATCAAAATCATAACGACAGAGGGAGAGCTCATCTCGGGCTACGAGATAGCGAGCGAGTCAAACGATTCCGTGCTGGCCATTCAAGACCCATCCACTCGACGTGTCACGAAGCTGGAGCGAAGCGACATCGAGAACCAAGCCAATGGGCAATCCTTGATGCCGACCGGTTTAGTCGGTTCGCTGGCAGAGCAAGAGTTGGCTGATTTGGTCCGCTTTCTTATCGATCTTGGCAAGTCGGCATCACTGGATCTGCCAGCCATTGAATCGGCGATTCGAGCAGCCAGCACGCATGAGCCGATAGACTTTCCATTGGTGGCTAAGCCTGTGAACCCGAACCTCAATCCTGCCTGGACGGAGCACATCAATCGCGACCGGATCTATGACTTCTATACGAAGCAAGCGATTCACTTCACAGCTTCGCCTGAAGCAAGACAAGCAACCATGCTGACCTCATTTCCCGGGTTGGATGGTGCCAGCCATGGACATTGGGGAAACCAGAATGAAGCGTTTTGGCAAGGCAACGAAATGAATCAAGCCGTTCAAGGAAGTGTTCTGTGCAATGTCCTTTCGATTGCACCGCGTCCAATCACTAGGGCCGTATGCATACGCCTTGGGCAGACCGTTTCCTTGTCGGCATGCTTCAATCCGGATACGTTAGCTTACGAAAAACTGTGGACAGGTGGGTTTGTTAAATTTTCGAACGTTCGTCACGGCCTGATGGATGGTGTCAGGATCGAAGGCACGGAGAAGCCATTGCCGGTCGAAGCTGGTCCATTGCGAGAGTGGATGCCGCAATATTCTAAGTCCGACATTCGCTACCAGGGCTATTACGTTTATGAAAACCAAGTCCTATTTCTGTACTCGATCGATGGAGTCGACTTTATCGACGCTCCCATCGAACAATCGGGCACTCTTAAACGAATTGTTGCACCCAAGTCGACACATCCGATGCGAGCGATGCTGAAGGGCGGGGCTAGCCAATGGCCGCAGGTCCTTGAAACCGACATCTCGCTGGGGGATGCAAAAGGCTTCGCGGTCGATACGATTGCTTTGCCATTCCAGAACCCATGGAATACGCTTTTGTACTGTGGTGACCATGCGTTCATGCAGGATGGGACAGCAATCTTGGTGACGATGCAGGGGGACGTTTGGCGAGTCTCGGGTATAGCCTATGATGCACAGTCGCCCAATAAGAAGGCGTCTTGGAGACGTATCGCGAGCGGCCTTCATCAACCCCTGGGGGTCGTTGTCCGCGGGGATCAGATTTATGTGCTAGGTCGAAACCAGATAACGCGACTCAATGACCTGAATGGGGACGGCGAAACCGATTGGTACGAATGCTATTCCAATCAATTCACGACTTCGCCCGGCGGGCATGATTATATATGCGGCCTTCAACAGGACCAAGCAGGCAATTTCTACACGGCTTCTGGAAATGAAGGTGTTGTGCAGATTGCAGCCGATGGCAAGTCCTCCTCAGTGATTGCAACCGGGCTTAGAAACTCGGACGGACTAGGTATTTTGCCAGACGGGACCATCACGGTGCCAGCGTCTGAAGGGGATTGGACTCCGACCTCGATGATCTACCAGATTCAACCCAAGTCGGTCTCACTCAAAGGTGAGCCGACCTTTGAAACCAAGCCACCTGCATTCTGTGGTTATCGAGGTCCTCGCCCAGGTCAGGAGATTCAGTTGCCATTGCTTTATTTGCCGCGCGGAGTTGACAACTCCAGCGGTGGTCAGGTGTGGATCGATGATGCGCGCATGGGGCCACTTGATCAGAGCTTAGTTCATACGTCTTTTGGGACTGGTCGAGCGATGTTGATTTTGCGAGACCGTGTCGGTGAACAATGGCAAGGGGCGGCAGTCGTTTTGCCAGGAGAGTACCGCGCGGGTACGCATCGAGCTCGAACCAATCCCAAGGATGGCATGCTGTATTTGTCCGGCATGGCAGGGTGGGGAACTTATACGCCTGATTCCGGTTGCTTTCAAAGGCTTCGCTATACAGGCGAAGCGGTTCAGCTGCCCACGGCCTTTCACGTGCATGAAAATGGCGTGTCGGTTTCTTTTCGAGAACCGATCGATCGCGAGACTGTCGAAAACGCTTCGGCTCAGTTCGCACAGTGCTGGAACTATCGTTACTCACCCGGGTACGGATCCAAGGAGTTTTCTGTATTGCGAGCCCCGATGATCGGTCATGATAAATTGACGGTAGCGTCTTCGCATTTGCTAGAGGATGGCAAAACCTTGTTTTTGGAACTGCCAGATCTTCAGCGATGTAGCCAGTTGCATCTTCGGATCCAGGTTGGAAAAGAGGATTGGCAAGAATTGTTTGCGACCGTGCATGCGATGGATACCGCGCGAACAGATCTTCCATCCGGGTCACCCCAAG
The DNA here is from genome assembly GCA_903892365.1 of uncultured Pirellula sp. Lineage (GTDB taxonomy): Bacteria > Planctomycetota > Planctomycetia > Pirellulales > Pirellulaceae > JBKCUI01. The sequence goes on from CAITIF010000779.1 coordinate 3,212, forward strand.
CTCGGTTGGGAACCAATGCCCAGGATACGGTTGTCGCCAAGACTCTTTTGCCCCATCCCATGGTTCGAGATTTGGCATGGCTCCAACGAAGCATTCCGAACCCATGGCGCACCAAGATCGAAAAGTCGCGTCCCATGCGAATTGAAGCGCGCGATAACCTTCAGTACTCCACGAAGACTTTAGAATGCAAAGCCGGCGAGACGATTCAGCTGACTTTTGCCAACCCCGACGTGGTACCTCATAATTGGGCACTTTTGCGGCCGAACTCACTGGAAAAAATTGGTGCCATGGCAAATGGACTGGTGAACGATCCCGACGCTTACCTGCGACACTATGTGCCTGAAAGCAAAGATGTTCTCTGCTACACGGATATTGTGGAGCCTAAAGAAGAGGGAATTATCTTCTTTGTGGCCCCGACGGAACCCGGACGCTACCCGTTCCTGTGCACGTTTCCTGGGCATTGGATGGTGATGAATGGGGAATTGATCGTCCGAATGCCTTAAATTCGGCATGACCTGTATCCCTATCTAACGTATAATCGAGTTTGAGTACTTTTTTGGCCGACTGCACGCTAACCGCGTGGAGTTCGCCCGCAATGAACACCTAAACGTTGTGACCTCGTGCAACGTTTACCCGCCAACCAATTGCGTTTTCATGCTCTCTCGGTTTCGAGTTGATTTTGCGTAATCCTTGCACACACTTTGCTAGCTTTTCGGCTTTTGCTATTTCTTTCGGTTGCTTTGCTGGCTGCAATCCCAATTATGAAGCCCGAGTCTACGACGCGCCGAAGGTGGAATCGCAATTTGTAAGGCAACCCTCAACGAATCCCGAGGTGCCTGTCCGCCGCCCCGGTCCGATGATGGGAAAAAGTGCGATCCCTCTCCAAGACCGAAGAATTCTTGCGGCTGCGATTCCCGAGGGTTCGGTTGTGTTTTTTCTAAAATCGACGGACACCATCGAGCGACTGAATCGTGTCCAAGCCAACTTCCGGTCGGTGGTAGAGCGGTTTGCAATCGACCTGCCGAACCAAAAACTTCTGTTTGATTTGCCCGAAGGCTGGTCGGTTCGATGGCGGGAGAACGATATCGCTAAAGCGGAACTCAATATCAATATGGGATCGGAAAAGCCGGTCATGTTCACCATCACGGATCTTTCAAAACCTGAAGATCAAAAGGGCTGGGAGCAATATTTGCTGAGCAATATCAATCGATGGCGGGAGCAGTTGAGCCTAGCCCCGATCGATTTTGCAACTTTAGATCAGCAGCTCCCGAAAATCGAGCGTGAAGGCGCGAGCTTACCATCTTACATTTTTGACAATACGGGTGCTAACAGTCCAACATCTGGACAATCTGCCGAACCCGCCGCGCCCGCAGGAAATACATCGGTAACCCCAGGTCCAAGCGGGCCAGCAGCCCAGCCCATAGCACCCCCGATCGCGAACCAGTCCCCTGTCAAACTCGTTTATGACAAACCAGAAACCTGGGAGTTGCTACCGGCTCGAGATTTTCGGTTGGCATCGTTCAAGATCCTGTCGGAGGGTGGCGGCGAGGTTGTCGTCAGCATGGCGAAAGACTCACCACTGCAAAATGCGAAGATGTGGTCTGAACAAATTTTGCAATCGGACGACGAAGCGAAGATAGACGAACTTGCCAACAAAGTGCTTGCAGAGGCGGAGGACATTAGTGCAGGCGATCGGCCTGGAAAGCTTGTTTCGATTCGAGCGAGCGATGAACCAACCTCTTCAACCTTGATCATCGCCTCCATCCCAACGGGGGAAAACGAAATCTGCTTGTTTGTAAAAATGAAATCTGAACTAAAAACATCCGAAATCGAAAAGGCGAATCTGATTCGCTTCATCAACTCAATACGCTGGGAGTAAACAACGTGGCCACAGGAACGTTTAGCAACGAAGCCTTCGCGAACAGTAAAATCGCAACGGTCCCTTCGCTTGATGTATGGCGAATCGGCTGGCTTGCCTTGCGAGCGATGGGCTCACTGAAAATTACGGTCGCCATGTTTGCGTTGGGGACCTTGATTCTGTTTGTGGGTACGCTCGCACAAGATGAAGAGACAATTGTCGATGTCAAGAAAGCGTACTTCAACAGCTGGATTGCGACGGTCCCCTTCGATGTTTTTGTTCCGCAGACCATCAAGCCGCACGACACTCCCATCCCGTTTGCTTTCGCTATGCCAGGCGGAGCAGCGATTGGTTTAATCCTGCTGGTCAATCTTATCGCGGCTAAGCTGACGCGATTCAAGATGAATGCAAAGGGAAGTCGGTTCGCGTCTGGGCTGGCGTTTACCGTGGCAGGTTTTGCGCTCGTCGGGCTTATCATTGTCAGTGCACACCTTGGCGATGGCTTGCAAG
>CAITIF010000780.1 GCA_903892365.1 uncultured Pirellula sp.
ATGCCCCAGGCATGGTGCAAAGTTCGATGTTCGTACAGGTGCTGCGATGTGCATGCCTGCCACCGAAGCGACTTTGTCCCACATGGTGAAAGTTGAAGGGGATGATGTCCTCGTTCAACTCAGAGACAACTAAAACCCTTTTTAACTAGTTAACTTGCAATGAGTATTTCTGAAGATCAAGTTCGCGAACAGCTTAAGCTGGTGATTGACCCTGAGCTGTTCGTAAACATCGTCGACCTGGGGCTGATTTATGTCGTCGACATCCAGCCAGGCGAAGAGGGCAAAGAGAACGTCAACATTGAGATGACGATGACAAGCCCAATGTGTCCCGCTGGACCTCAATTGGTTGCCAATAGCAGGCAAGTGATTGAAGACATACCGAACGTGGGTGTCGTGGACATCAAGGTGGTTATGGATCCGCCTTGGACGCAGGATCGAATGACTGAAGATGCCCGAGATCAACTAGGAATATTCTAAGACGCCACAGCTTCTGATAGTCGATCCGTCGGAAGATGCATTCGCGGCAACAGTTCATCGGGCAGTACCTTGATCGTGTTGCCCAACGTAGAGCCTAGGCTTGGCCCGTTGGCGCTTGCCATGTTCCAAACGAAAACTTATGACAAACCGAAATATCGATTTCTCTGCAACTTATCCGTCAACGGAAGAATTGCAGGAGGAGTTTCTTGACCTCGAGAGTTCCGAGGATCGAATCCAATTTTTGATTGAACTCGGGCAAGCCTTGCCTGAGTTTCCCTCGGAATATGCCACCGAAGAGTTTCGAGTGGTGGGTTGTCAGAGCATGGTGTGGATCGTGCCTGATTGGGATGGGCAGCGGTTTCGTTTCGTTGCGTCGAGCGATGCACCGATGGTTCGAGGTTTGGTCGCCGTCCTAATGTCTGTCTACTCTGGCAAGACACCAAGCGAGATCAACCAATACCCGATCGAGTCCTTCCTGGAACAATTGCATCTCAAGTCTTTTCTGTCGCCGCTTCGAAGCAATGGCTTGCACTCGATGATTCGTCGTGTGAAAGAACATGCGCTGTCGAAGCAGATTACACCAGAGGCAGTCCATCCCTCCGTGCGAGAAAATAGCGACAGTCCGATCGTTGACTTGGGAAGACTCAGTGATCGAATGGATTCCATCCGATCTGACTTTCCGATCCTTGCTGGGCGGAACGAATCGGGAACGGCAATTGCATACCTTGATAACGCAGCCTCATCGCAACGCCCCAAGAGCGTCATCGATTCTATTTCGGAAGTTTACTTAGAACACTACGCAAACGTCCATCGATCTGGGCATGAATGGGCGGCTCGAACTACGGTACAGCTCGAAGCAAGTCGCCAAGCAGTACAGCGATTTATTCATGCTTCGGCGAGCGAGGAAGTGATTTTTACCGCGGGCGCGACAGCATCGGTGAACTTGGTTGCATGCAGCTGGGGCGAAGAAAATCTGAAAGCGGGGGACGAAATCCTGCTTTCCGAAATGGAACATCATTCCAACATCGTGCCGTGGCAACAACTGTGTGCACGCAAGGGATGTGTGATTCGCTGGATACCCATTCGTTCTGATTTTACATTGGATGAAGATGCGTTTGCCCAACTCCTTTCCGGAAGAACGAAGCTAGTTGCTTTGACGGCTGTTTCAAACGTTCTGGGCACTGTTTTGCCAGTGGAGCGACTCGTCGCTCAAGCTCATGGTGCGAGCGCAACGGTGCTAATCGATGCTGCGCAAGCGGTTCCGCACGGTTCGATCGATGTACAGGCATGGGACGCGGACTTCGTCGTCTTCAGCGGGCACAAGATGCTAGCCTCATCGGGTGTGGGCGTATGCTATGGGAAGAAAGTGATTCTGGAAGCCATGCCAGCTTGGCAAGGCGGAGGCAGCATGATCAAGTCGGTGACCTTCGATGGATTCTCACTGGCGGACTTGCCACACAAGTTCGAGGCGGGCACCCCTGCTATTGCAGAAATCATTTCTATGAAACCCGCGGTGGAGTATTTAGAGACGATTGGGAAGAAGCGTTTGATGGAGCATGAGCGAACTTTGGTGGCGAAAGCGGAAGAGGGGCTACGCGCCATTCCAGGAGTCCGCATTTACTCCCCTGCATTGGAACAAAAAAGCGGAATTTTGTCCTTTTCGGTCGATGGAATTCATGGCGAGGAGATTGCCAGAGTGCTGGACGGTCGAGGGATTGCGATTCGAGTTGGACATCATTGTGCGATGCCTTTGCATACCAGACTGGGAGTCTCCGTAACCTGCCGTGCTAGCTTCTATCTGTACAACACGTTGGAGGAAGTGGATCGATTCGTGCAAAGCGTCGAGCATGCGAAGCAGCTTCTTAGTCGATAGATAGCTCAAGAAGAATGGATTGTCTCTTGCTATGTGGGACCTTGTTGTTACCTTGGATACGGATCTTCATTACACA
>CAITIF010000781.1 GCA_903892365.1 uncultured Pirellula sp.
AACCAGGCGAACCCACTTATGTAACGATCGCGACAACTCGGCCGGAAACCATGTTGGGGGACACCGCGGTCGCGGTCCATCCCTCTCCCGAGGATGCGCTGAACAAGTACGAAGCGACTCTCAAAGAAAAGCTGGAAGGGGCGAATGCAAAGGACCAACCCGGCATTCAAGCTCAACTGGATGACTTGTCGGTCCGTCGACAAGAGTTGTTACCTCAATTGATTCTGCTGGCCAATATGGCCAGAGATGGCAGGAAGCTGCGTCTGCCGCTGGTAGAACGCGAGATACCGCTGGTGGTCGATGCTTGGGCGAAACCGGAACTGGGCAGTGGATGCGTCAAGATTACGCCGGCTCACGACCCGAACGACTACGAGGTTGCGCTGCGTTGTTCTTTGCCAATGCTGAACATCATGAATCCGGATGGAACCGTCAATGAGAACGGTGGCCCTTATGCAGGCCTAACCATGCCCAAAGCACGGAATAAAGTGGTCGCCGCCATGGATGATCTTGGATTCCTAGAAAAGACAGAAGATCGCGAGATTGAACTGAAGCACAGCGATCGAAGCAAGACTCCGATTGAACCGTATTTGGCTGACCAGTGGTTCGTCCGCATGGAGCAATTGGCACAATCGGCCATGGACGCTGTTTCGAATGGTGACGTCAAAATCTATCCAGCCCGTTATGCCAACGGGTACATGGATTGGTTGGGTGAGAAGCGTGATTGGCCAGTGGGGCGACAGTTGTGGTGGGGCCATCAAATTCCTATTTGGAGCAAATCGTTTGAAAATGTTAGCGATGCACAATCGCTGAAGTTCAAGATTGATGCGATGCCCGAACGTGCATCGGGTCTGCTGAGCGTTTCCTTGGAAGAGCCCACGACAATGCATGTCTGCATTCGCGATGAAGACCCTGGCCTAGAAGCAAAGCTCCAGTCGCTGGGACTTGAACGGCAAGCGGATGTTCTTGATACATGGTTCTCGTCCGCCTTATGGCCTCATTCGACTCTGGGCTGGCCCGATCAAACCGCCGATTTAGAATACTTTTATCCCACCAGCACGTTGATCACATCGCGGGACATCATCACGCTTTGGGTCGCCCGTATGGTTTTGATGGGGCTGAACAACGTCGGCAAAGTTCCTTTCCAAGAAGTTTTCATCCATCCTAAAATTCTGGACGGTTATGGGGAGACCATGTCCAAGAGCAAAGGCAATGGAGTTGACCCGCTGGACGTCATCAACAAGTTTGGCCCCGATGCTCTTCGCTTCGGCTTGGTATGGCTGTGCACGGAAACGCAAGACGTGCGAATGCCGGTCCAGTTCGAGTGCCCTCATTGCGAAGCGCTAGTGAATCAAACCAAAGAAAATCGAGCTCAGCCGACAGTCGTTTGCGACAAATGCGGCAAAACATTTTCAACGCAGTGGGCCGAAGCAGAATCCGACAAAGCGCATCCAAAAGCCCCTGTAGTGAGTGAGCGATTCGAAGTGGCTCGGAACTTCGTCAACAAACTTTGGAACGCATCCCGGTTTGTCATGATGAACTTGGAGGGCTTCCAACCTCAAGCCGTTGACTTTGAAAAACTACCTCTGGAAGACCAGTGGATTCTGTCTCGATTAGCCACCGTGACCAAGGCGACTCAGACGGAACTAAAACGCTATCACTACGCTGAAGCAGCCCGAGTTGTTTACGACTTTGCTTGGGACCATTTCTGTTCCCTCTATGTCGAGATGGCCAAACCCCGGTTGCAAGATCCTGCGGCTCGACCATTGGTTCAGCAAATATTAGCGCATTGCTTGGACTCCATGTTGCGGTTGCTTCATCCTATAACCCCGTTTGTGACGGAAGCCATTTGGCAGGAACTCGCTCGGTTCGCGCCTAGTCGTGACCTGCAATCAGCACAGCCCCCTTCGAAATGGATTATCCAAGCGAACTGGCCAACGGTGAACGAAGCGCACATTCGTCCGTCCGTCGAAAAGCAGTTTGCTCACTTTGTCGACTTGGTGGGAGCCATCCGTGAAATTCGTTCAAGACAGAACTTAGGGCCCAAAGACCAAGTTCCTTTCTGCGTGCGCTGCGAACCAGAGATGGAACAATTGCTTGCGCCGATGTCAAGCTTTTTGTCCAGTATGGCTGGCGCTCATGCTACCCAGTGGAGCCAGAATCCTACTCTGCCATCGATCAACGCGCACGTTGCCATCGATCAGATGGATGTCTTTGTCGATTTGACGCAATTCATAGATGTCGCGGCAGAGATCTCGAGAAACGAAAAACTACTAAGCAATCTGATGAAACAGATTCAAGGCAAAGAAGGTAGACTGTCTAATGAATCGTTCGTAAGCAAAGCACCGGCAGACATCATTGCGAAAGAACGTCAGGCATTGGACGAATTGATTGCCCAACGTTCTGTTGCCGAGCAAGCGATTGAAAAGTTGAGACAGCTCTAGAATCCAATGAACTTGTTCGTACAAATCTACCCTCAGCCCGAAGTTCCTTGTTCCCAATCTTTCGAAGGATTGGTAGAAGCCATGCAAGGGCTGCCCGGTATGTATTTCGAAATGGACGGCTCTTTCGTTTGGGTTGATCATGCATGCAATCCCGCCAAGCAAATGGACGCAATGGTCTACGATCGCGATGGGCGATTGGCCTATGTGGAAGTCAAAGGCGATTGCAGCCCATACCAATGGCTGTTGCTTTGCCGTGCAATTTGCATGTTGCCGGTAGAATCAAGCGAACTGCTATCGAAGCCAAGTGAGAGTTCACCATCGTGGGCGACGCTAGACAAGTTGCTGCGAATTCATGAAGTTAGCTTAGGCAACTGGGTAACAGCCAGCCACGTCGCAGACCTGCTGGCAAAAGCGAACTAGGGTTTCAGCCGACCTAAGAAGCCAATCAATTCCCCGGCGAAGTGCTCGGCGCACGCCATGCCGGTGCAGTGGATGGCAAATTGTCACCAATTTTTCCCGAGCTGCCAGTCGTTCCTAGGCTAGGTGGATTGGAGCTCGGTAGGCTTGGGTTGGGTGGTATGTAAACACCATTTTCAATCGGTGCAGTGAGCGAATCAGAAACAATCGTGGACGCCTGCGCAACACCTTCGCTGATTCGATCGATTCGAGCGCTCGCCTGTTCGACTTGGCCTTGAGCCGATTCGGAAGCTTGATTGACGCGATCAAAGGCCTGATTGGTTGCCGTTCGAAACTGAGATTGAGCGTTTTGTAGACCGCTCAGTAAGTTCGAAACCGGCTGCATGGTTTGGCTCGTTACCGGGCCCGTTGAAGCTGGGGAAAAGCTGGAGCCACCAAGGCCGGTCGACGGCGGGCTACCGGCAGCCCCTGAATAGCTTCCAGGGACCTGAAAACTACCAGTCGCAGGGGCGGGCACTCGTGTTGGATTGTTGTTCCCGCCCATAGACGTAGGGAAAGTTAAACCCGTTGACTTGCAGCCAACCAAGGAAGTCGTTGCAATCATGGCAACAACCAAGGTCGATTTGCGTAAGTTAATTCCGGATGTTCGCAACGCTTTGTTTTTCATGAGCCTCATCCACCCAGTTGGCTAAGAGTGCCTCGCGGTTCGTCAGTCCAATACGACGCAACTCAAGCACTTCACTGAGTAATACGATTTTTGTTGAGTTGCACGCAAGGCGAAAATTCGATCCAGGCGAATGATAGCCTTCTAAGCACACCGCCCCAGCTAAGTAGTAATCAGGCATTGGGATGCCAGTTGATGGGCAATGATTTCGTCCTAGCTTGAACCGCAGGTGCTGGCTGCGACCAAGTATCTAGCGCAATGAAAATCAACGCGGCTCGCGCCAGCGGCATAATCAAGCGAGTTGGTCTATTCGGTCGGCAATTTTTCTGCCAACGCATCCCGGCGATTCGAAAGCGATTCCACTTGGCTGGAATCAAATCCTTGTTCTTGCAAGTGGTTCAACAGGATTCGGCAGTTCTCAAGAATTGCGTTCGATTCTTCCAGTGATTTCTCCTTCAGGCGGTGACCGATAAGCTGCAGATCGACGCGTTGTCGTTCCGTAGCTTGCGACGTGATAATTCGCGATGGTTCAACGCGTTTGCTACCGCTCGCGTAAGTGCGATCGTTGGTGGAAATAGGCTCGGAATCGGAGGGACGCTTCGATCGGAAGGGCATTGGAATGAATCTGCGTGAAACCGCAATTTGCAAAAGTCCGTTCGGAAAGAAAGCGCAGAAGCTGCCTAACACCTCCTGGCCTATTGCACTTCCCGATAGATGAACTCCAACTGTTGCGCAAGCTATTCCGAAAAAGCGAATTGAAACGACCGGAAAGCCGGTTCAGAATGAATCGCTATAGATAACGAATTCGATACGGCGGTTGCTTGCGCGGGAAGTGGGGCTTTGGTTGTCCCCCAAGGGATAATTTTCGCCGTGAGCCAAGGTAAAGAGCTGGCTGCTTGGCATTTGATTGCGTTTGGTAAAATGGTCCAGCACTGCGTTGCTTTGCGCTGCTGCAAGCTGATGGTTGGATGCGAAGGCGCCGCCATACAAAGTCGAATTGTCGGTATGGCCTTCGATCGCAATGCGTTGCTTGGGGTAAGATCGTCGAAGCGATTCGGCAATCCGATCCAAAATGCTGGCTGCGGATGGCGTTAACTGAGCGGAACCGGGTTGGAACAATTGGTCAGCTGGAACACGCAAACGAATAACGCCACCTTCGTCCTCAACGGGATAGCCTAGATCGCGCAGGGGTTCACCAGCGACACGGTTGCTGGTGTTCGCGGTCAGCTTAGCTCCCCCTTTCCGAGACTGGTTCGATTGCACGCTTTGCACTTGGTCAGAAAGACCGCGA
>CAITIF010000782.1 GCA_903892365.1 uncultured Pirellula sp.
CCACGATGAAGTGTCATGGGAGGTCGAATGCAAATCGGCAGCTCGAATCGAATCAGAGAAAGTGGATGGTTCGAACGGCTCGACAGCCAAGGTGAATATCCTGCTTGGTCCTGGCCCAGCAACTATTCTGATGCGACCTCAGTCTCGCGATCTAGCGATGGAAGAGACTCAGTTCTTTGTCGAGGGGATGGGCCTGTACACTCCGGGGCCAGGTGTGATCGACGGAAAGCATCGTTTTAAGATTCGAACATCACAAGGTCGAGTGCGTCAATTGGGGATCATCGTTCCGACCGGCTTAACCGTCAGTTCGGTTGAGGGGCCAGTAAGTACTTGGCAATTTGATGCCGACCAAAGTCGTTTGCAGCTGTCGATCGATTCAGCGGCCCCGCCCGAGTTCACGGTGACCGTTGAAACGCAACGTAGTATTGATACCCTACCCACAAGCGTTCAGCTGTCGCCACTTCGCGTCGAAAAAGCAGATGGCGAAGTTGGATTGATCGCGCTCGCTTTTGGTACGGAAGCCCAGCCAGAAGAAGTGCAAGCCGAATCCTTTTCCATGGTCAATCTTGGGGACTTCGATGCGAGCATGATCACCAATGCGCAAACAACGCTGCATCGCGTTTATCGTTATGGAGCCGAGTCCGGAAGCTTGTCAGTACAAGTCGCTCCGGTGGCGCCCGAGGTGCGAGTCGGTAGCAAGCAAGTGTTGTCGTTGGGTGATGAACGCGTGGTTCTAAGTATCAATTTTGCCGCGGAGATCACTCGAACTGGTTTGTTCCAACTCAGTTTCCCACTACCGACAGGACTGGAAGTGGAATCGCTGACGGGTGAATCGCTGCACCATTGGTCCGAGCTAACGGACCAAGGGAAGCGACAAATCGTCTTGCACTTGAAGGGGAAAACGATGGGCAATCAATCCTTTGCCTTGACACTGGCGGGATCTGTCCCCAACGAGACCACCGAGTGGGCGATCCCACGTTTTAACCTGAACGAATCAACGCGTCAGTCGGGCGAACTGGTGGTGCAGCCGATCACAGGCATTCGTCTTCGAACCATGGCTCGTCAAAATGTGTCGGAAGCAGACCCGCGATCTCTAGGCGCACAAGGACAGGGGGCACTTGCCTTCCGCTTGTTACAACGCGACTGGAGCCTGCAATTGGGTATCGAAAAACTGGACCCATGGGTCACTGGTCAAGTTCTGCACGATGTCACCTTGCGCGAGGGGCAGACGCGATCTACGTTGTTCGCCGATTTTAATGTTCAGAATGCCGCAATCCGAACTCTGTCCATCAAGTTACCTGCCATGGGCGAGGATGAGCTGAAGACCGTGCGAGCGAACGGCGAAACCGTCAGCGACTTCATCCGCTCGGCACAGGACGACCGCCTATGGGAGCTGCGATTCAAACGACGAGTCATTGGGCCCGTGCAATTTCAAATTGAATACGAGCGTCGAGGCGAACGGGCTAGCGATACCGAGTCGCTTCAGCAGATCGAATTCTCGGAAGCGAGACAAGTAGGGTACTACTATTCCGTACGCGCGGGCGGTCGTTTGGAGATTGAACCGGGCACATTGACTCAAGGTTGGCAACGAAGCGACTGGAGCACTGTCCCGCAACCGTTGCGCGAAGCAGGTAATCGCAGTGCGCCCGCGGTGGCCCTTCGAGCGATGGCTCCGTCGACACCCTTGAGCTTACGTGTCATTCGCCATTCGTTGGCGGATGCATTGAAGCTGCGCGTTTCGTCAGGAACATTGACGACTGTATTGTCACCAACTGGCGACCAGCTTACGGCCGTCGAGGTGACGATGGAGGTGATTCAGCGCAGCAGCTTAAGCGTCCAGTTACCTGTGGGTAGCGAGTTGTTCAGTATCTTCGTGAATGGCGAAAGTGTCCGTTCCATTCGACAAAAAGACAGCAACGACACTTGGCAGTTTTACATCTTGCCTGGCATTGATGATAGAACCGCTCAAGTCCGATTTGTCTACTCGTTGACCGGAGACGGATTGCAGAAGCTTCAACTGGTCAGCCCTCAGCTGAATGTTCCGCTGGAGAACATTCAATGGAATGTGATTGCACCCAGTGGCTTCAACTTGATCGATAACGAAGGCAATTTGGAGCTTGTTGGTCAAGCAGCTCGGGCGACTTACGATCGCAAGTCGTATCTTTCGAACGTTCAAGGCAAGCGTCAGGACCAAGCTCAGCAGGCTTCGAAGCTGCTTGAGCAAGCCAATCAATTGCTGCAAACCGGGGAGCAGTCGAAGGCTCAATGGGCTTTTAACAATGTTGCCAATCGGTATGCGTTAGATGCCGCATCGAACGAAGATGCCCGAGTCCAGCTAGAGAACCTGCAAACCCAGCAAGCGATACTTGGCTTGAACACTCGGCGACAACGGTTGTTCTTGGACAACAATCGAGGTGGGGACACGATGGCAGACAACGAACAACTGCGACAAGCAGCATCCATCAATCCTATTCTGCAGCAAGAGCAGCTCAATTACCGTCCTCAGGAGATGAGCCAATTATTGGCTGGCAACAGCAAAGCGGATAATGCCAACCTGCAACAAATCGCGGGTCGTTTGGTACAACACCAACGCACGACCGAGCCCGCTCCTCAAGCGATCATCATCAGCTTACCGGAAGAGGGAAACATTTACAGCTTCCGCCGCAGTGTTCAAGTGGCGGAGAACGCACCTCTGGAGCTGGAGCTGGAGTTCAATTCGCAATACAAGCTACGCGTTTGGCAATGGGCGATGTTGATTGGGTTGGTCGTGCTGATGTCCGGCAGTTTTGCTTGGAGCAGAACAGGTCTTGGGGACAACAAAAGGGAATAACCTTGTTTCTAAAGGGGATTGAAGGTTCGCTGGTGTTTAGCTGGTTAGCTCGATTGGAAGCGACAGCGAAATGCGAATCAACCGCATAACGCCAAGTAGCACAGCAAAGCATCGGGCTTTTAATCCTTCCCGAGCCCTGATCCGCCGATTACGCCCGATCCGCCGATTACGAACGTAGGATGTCGGTAAGCACATGACCATGCACATCGGTAAGCCTTCGATTCGCTCCGCCTTGCTTGACAGTCAGCTGAGTATGGTCGATTCCTAGCAAATGCAGCATGGTAGCATGGATATCATACACCGTCGTTTGCTGACTTCGGTCCAACGGTTTGTAACCCCAGGAATCACTTTCGCCTGCGGTTACCCCACCGCGCACTCCGCCACCGCACAACCAATTCGTAAAGACATAAGGATTGTGATCTCGTCCTTTTCCACCTTGGGTGCTTGGCATTCTCCCGAACTCCGTAGTCCAAAGCACCAACGTGTCGTCAAGCATTCCGCGTTGCTTCAGGTCTGTTAGTAACGCGGCTGCCCCGTTGGCCATCCCTGAGGCCAATGGCCCGTGATCCCGTTCGATATCTTCGTGTGAATCCCAATTACGACGCGGAAAACCGTTGTCGTTTCCGCTCCAAATTTGAACAAAGCGAACACCGCGTTCTAGCAACCGTCGAGCGGTTAAGCACTTCTGGGAAAAAAAGTAAGACTCCTCCGCAGCGTTGATCTCAGCAGGCCAAACCGGCGGAGCTTGGTCCAAGCCATACAGTTTCAAAACATGGGCCTCTTCAGATCGCCAATCTAAAGCCTCTGGTGCAGCCAATTGCATCCCAGCCGCCAGTTCGTAGCTGCGTATTCTACCTTCCAGCCGGGGGTCCTCGATTCGATCGGCTTGGTGATCGCGATTCAAACTTGCCAACAAGCGGTGGGTCGCGGCTTCACTTTCCGCATTAATGAAGGCGCCATGGCCCTCTGGCCGCAAATCTGCAATCGGGTTGTCGATGCTGGGATTGATCACGCTGCCGCTGTACTGCGATGGTAAAAATGCGGCATCCCAGTTCTTCACGCCGTTGCTAGCGAAACCACGATGGTCGGCAAGCACCACATAGCTTGGAAGATTCTCATTGATGGATCCCAGTGCATAACTGACCCAGCAGCCCGCACCGGGAAAGCCAGGTAGCAAGAATCCCGTGTTTTGCAAAAGCGTTGCTTGCGAATGAATTCCCGACTTGCTGACCATGTTGTGAATGAATGCTAGATCATCCGCATGCGCGCCCAGCGGCGCAACGATGTCGCTTAACATTTTGCCGCATTGGCCGTAGGGTTTGAAATCCCATGCGGGTTTTAGCCAAGGTCCAAGCCCGTCCTGAAAGGCCTCGACAGGCTCCCCGAAGTCACTGGGTTTGCCGTGATACTTGATCAAATCTGGCTTGAAATCGTAAAGGTCAAGATGGCTTGCTCCACCAGCCATAAACAGCTGAATCACTCGTTTTGCTTTAGCAGGCTGCTTCAAAACGACATGTGCTGCGCTGCTTTCAGCCCGCAACGAGTCATTCGATAGCATCGCGGCTAACGCAATACCACCCAAACCGCCGCCGCTTCGAAAAAGCAAATCGCGACGCGACATGGCCGAAACAGAAACGCCGGAATGGAATGGTGATGGTTGGTGCATGAGTTTTTGATCCACTAAATCTTAACGTTTGTTCTAATTGAAATGCAGGAAGGTCCGGGCACCCTTGACGCACAGCATCGAAACGCTGGACGTCGGCGAAGCAATTGGTTCGTGGCGTCAATCGACAAAGATGAACTCGTTGGTATTGAACAGAACGCGGCACAGATTAATCAGCCCATGCCGTTCCACAAAGTCGACTATCGATCTTCGTTGTTCTTCCTTCAGATGATTTCCCGTTGCAAGCAAGTAGGCATACTTTACTTGTTCCTCCAAGGTACTGCCTGCATCTTTTTGCACGCGAGCAGCTAGCTCTTGTGATTGCACCAACATGAAGTTGTTATTGAGCAATGCTAAGGCTTGTTGCGGTGAGTCGTTTTCGTTGCGACGTTCGACTCGCATCGACGGGTCGGCACAATTGAGTACCGTCAAGAACGGCTGGGTCTGAGAACGAACGATAAAGCGATAAATTGACCGACGCCAAGTTCGCTTGTCATGAGGATCCGCCAATCGATACTCGTAGTGTGGCGAATGTTCGGGATTCTTGACAACGAAGTCTTGCCACCCAGGACCGCCAGCCGATAAATCCAGTCCACCACTCACGGCAAGCACCGAATCGCGGATCGCCTCAGCGTCCAGTCGTCGCCGATTTTGCTTCCAAAGCATCCGATTCGATGGATCCACCCGCAGAGCCTGTTGGTTCTGAGTGGACGATGACTGACGGTACGTAGCACTGGTCACGATCAAGCGATGGAGCTTTTTCAGCGAACCACCCTGGTCACGAAAATCGGCCGCTAACCAATCTAAAAGTTCGGGGTGCGAAGGCAATTCTCCCATCCGGCCAAAGTCATTGGAAGTCGCGACAATACCGATACCAAAATGATACTGCCAAACACGATTGACGATACTACGCCAAGTCAAGGGATTATCATCAGCGACAATCCAATCGGCCATAGCAACACGACGGTCACTTTCAGATCCAGCGGGGTCTGTCTGAAAACGGTTCACTTGGTTGGCCCCGGTTGCAATCGTGCCCGCGCTGACCTCTCTGATCGGACGAGTGACCTGACCTCGGGCAAGCAAGTGAATAGGCCGAGGCTTGCCACCTTGCCCGCCAGTCCCGACAAAATTTCCTGACCCCCGATGAACCGTGCCAGCGTATACCACACTTTGCGCTGGTAGGCTTGCTATCTTAGCCTCGACATCGGCTCGTTGCTGAAGTAATCGCTGGTGATCAAGCTGAGTTGCTTGGTCAACTCGGCTTGCAATCAACTGTGTTCGTTGCTCCTTGAGTTGTAAGACTTTGGCCGGGTTAGGGTCGGTCGGAAAGAGTCCGTCGGTAAGATTCTTTGCCGCCCATCGCGCTGGAGCTTCGATACTATCCAAGGCTTGGACTGGTCGGTTTTTGGCCAGATCATTGCTATCAACGCCGATGGCAATCAGCTCGGCCAACGCGAAGATATAGTCATCCATACGTGGGGCTAGTTTGGTAGCAGTGACGCGGATGTAACGTCCTGCCTTGCCCTGAAAGGAAAACACTTGCGGCTCAATGCCTGGTGCCGCAAAGTCATTCTGTTCATGGGATACGGCATGGGAGCTAGGCGTAGCAAAGTTGGGATCATCGCTCAGCTCAATACGGAATCGCTTAGGAAAGCCAAAGCCCTTCCCGATGGAGTTGAAGTCATCCCAAGTTGGTTGCAAGACGACACGCTCAACCGAGACCGAATGTCCCAAATCCACTTGGACCCACTTTACGGTCGATGGGGCGTTTGCAATTTCGCTGTGCCAACCGTATTCGGTAGGCCGAGTTGCTGAAACGGATTTTTCTGCAACCGCGATGGCTGTGTCGAGATCTTGAATTTCAGGCGAGCACTGCTCTTTGATGGAGCGTTCAAGAGTCTCCAATTGCTCGGTGATTTGCTTCTTCTGGGCTGCTAGATGCCCGCGAGCTTCAGCAACATTTGCATCGCGATCGTAAGCCCGATCCGCTCGATCGATCGCGGAAAAAACGGCCTGCAACGCGTAGTAGTCTTCTTGCGAGAAAGGATCGAATTTGTGGTTATGGCATTGTGCGCACTGAACGGTCGCACTGCACAACGTACCGACCACATTTCCCAAGATATCGTCTCGATCTAAATGACGAGCGATCTTGCCATCGATTTTGCTTTCGCTCACCTCCACATGCCCGATAAAGTCCCAAGGGCCTGCTGATAAAAAGCCTAAGGCTTCGATGCCATCGCGTGACTGGGGATAGAGAGCATCGCCCGCGATTTGCTCACGGATGAATTGACGATAGGGTTTGTCTTGATTGAACGATCGGATCACGTAATCGCGATAAGGCCAAGCGTTCGGACGCGGTTGATCCTTGTCATAGCCATGCGTATCGCCGTAGTGCACGACATCCAGCCAATGCCTGGCCCATTTCTCACCGTAGTGCTGGCTGGCCAACAAAGTATCTACGAGTTCGAAGTAAGCCTTGTTTAAGTTTTCTTGGGATGCTTTCTCGAACGAGTCGAGCTGTTCTGGCGAGGGAGGTAAGCCAATCAGATCGAAAAAGAGCCGTCGGCAAAGCGTCCTCGCATCCGCTTCCTCGGAAAGTGTTAGCCCCTGTTGTTCCAGCTTGGCAACGATAAACGCATCGATAGGATTATCTCTTTCCATAGGCAGCTGGGTTGGCTCCAGACGCTTTAGGCTCCACCAATCGAAGAGATCCGGAAGTTCCGAGTTGGCAGATTCCGGCCAGTCGGCTCCTTCGTCGATCCACCGGGCAATCGTTTCCGTTTCGGTTTCCGACAACGCCGGTATACCGCTGTCTTTGGGAGGCATAGCCAGATCAGGTATCTCGCCGCGAACCAGCGCCAAGAGCCGGCTTGCTTTCGACGACATCGGCACGATGGCTTCTTCGCTGCTATCACCACCACGCAAGGCAATCTCGCGAACATCCAGTCGATACCCACTTTCTTGGTTGTTAGGTCCGTGGCATTGAATGCAATGCGATTTAAAAAGAGGCTCGACAGAAGCCGTGAAATCGATGGGAGAGGATTGCGCGAGCAAGGAGCCAGTTAACCCCATGGCAATCCAAATCGCACTCCAAGTTGTGATAACAAATCGTACAGAGCGTTGGGAAAGCTGGCGAAAGCCTTGGTTTTCTCGTGCAATCATAGATGGAAAACGTATTGAAGCGGTGGGGGAGGATGCTGGGTAGATGGCCAAGCAGGGAATTCCATTTTATCCTAGTTGAGGCTGAGAAGCACCCATCTGTCCCTCTTTTGCTTCGTAAACAGCAATCGGGAGCCCGCGATTGAAGCCTAACCTTCTTGTTTGCGTTCGGGGACATTCAATTTCTCCCTGGGCATTGCGGTCAGCAAATTGGCCGGGACCGTGGTTACCGGCGGGGCTGGAATCAAATTCAACGCCTCCGCACCGGGACACTGCGGTGACTTATGCTGCAGGTGGTAATCAATGAACCGGTCGAGTTCCTAACAATGTCGGTGTCGACATGGTCTATGAAGTGATGAGCAACTGTGGCTTCACCGCGGCAGGCATAGGCACTTCTCTCTTCGACGCTGCCTGAGAGAGCGTCTGTGCTACCGCGAATTCACTCGAACTCGCGAACATTTTCCATCGCAACATGCTTAGAACGAGTCCAAAATCTCCGTTTTTGTGGCCTTGAGCAATACGTTCACCATCAAGATTCAGCAGTCCCAATTCATTGGAATGCTTACCCGAGTTTTGCCCGAAGTCTGGTGACTCCGGCTACTTGTGATCATAGCCCGGAGGGCGGCATTTCTCTGCCGGTGGTGTGAACCACCGGACTCGGGTAGAACGATTTGCTAAGCCCGGAGGGCGACACAGGGGATTCATGACTGACGGACCGATGTGTCGCCCTCCGGGCTTGGGCCATTAAGCTTTAATGCTCCGGTGGTTGACACCACCGGCAGGTAAATGTCGCCCGCTGGGCTTAGGAATGAATGAGTACACTTCAAATTCTTTTGGAATGTTTACCAGAGTTTTGCCCGAAGTCTGGCGACTCCGGCTACTTGTTAACAGTCATCGAATTGTGAAGGTTAGCAAAGGAGTCAGGCCAAGTGGTGTTAGCACGCCAAACCTGTTGCGAAGCTTGGGCACGAGGCCCAGCTTCGCGTTGCTCTTACGGGCGTTGCCCGCGTGCTCGCCGCAGCGACGGCCGGGCTTGCCCCGACACGTCGCAATAGGTTTGGTGTGCTAGACAGAACGGTTAGCCGACTAAACCTGTTGCGTTCGTCGGGCACGAGGCCCTTGAACGCGATGGCTTTTTGGGGCTTGGTGGTGGTAGCACGCCAAACCTGTTGCGAAGCTTGGGCTCGAGACCCAGCTTCGCGTTGCTCTTGCGGGCGTTGCC
>CAITIF010000783.1 GCA_903892365.1 uncultured Pirellula sp.
CAATCACGCGTCCGAAGACAACGTGCTTGCCGTCCAACCAGTCGGTGACTTCGGTGGTGATAAAGAACTGAGAACCGTTGGTGTTGGGACCAGCGTTCGCCATGCTCAAAAGACCAGGAGCATCGTGTCGCAACTTAAAGTTTTCGTCCTTGAACTTCTCTCCGTAAATACTCTCACCGCCAGTTCCGTTACCACGGGTAAAGTCACCGCCCTGCAGCATAAACCTGGGAATAACGCGATGAAAAGAGCTTCCTTTGAAATGAAGAGGCTTTCCGCTCTTTCCTTCACCCTTCTCACCAGTGCACAAGCATCGAAAGTTCTCAACGGTCTTTGGGACGTCATCGCCAAAAAGCCCCATGACAATCCGACCTGCGTCTTTGCCGTCAATGGTGATGTCAAAAAAGACTTGGGTCGTAACGTTGGCCTTAGAAGGTGACTCGGCTAACCCAGTCGATACCATCGCCAAGAAACAAGGTAGAAAAAACAATCGCATCATCGATACTATTCCGTAAGGGTAAAATTGAAAACCTTTTGCCACTCTGTTTTTGCCACTCCGTTCTTGCCACTCAGTTTTTGAAGGCAAAATCCAAGATTTATCAGCGAAATCCAACAAAGTGAGACCATTTTTGTTCTCATCAGATTACCAAACTTAATGGCAACTGGCAACTGTCACGCGTCTGAGCGAAGGATCGGTTCCGGCATAACCAAGGTGCCTCTCATTAAGAGCCTCTAAGCTTTGGAAGAGTAACGGAAACGCATTGGGGGGAGTGGGTTGATTGCTAGCTGGGCAGGTTCAGGGTACAGTCTGTCCATTCAAAGGAATTACACAAGGAACCATAAAATTAGCGAATCCATGAAAACGCAAGGTGAGATGGAAGCATCGATTTGCCAGTGCATTTCTCGATTCGAACATGAGTTCATGGGACGTGGGCCAAAGGATATCCACGCGCATTTGATCGACGACCTGGTGATTGTTCGGCTTCAAGGCGTGTTGACCTCCGCCGAGCAGCATTTGGTGAAAACCTTACCTGTAGATAAAGGGCGTGACCTATTGAAACAGGTGCGATCGCAGCTGATTGAGATCGCCAGACCTAAGCTTGAAGAAATCATTCGCGACATCACGGGGGTCCGGCCTGTCAGTCTTCACCATGACATCAGCACGATTACCGGTGAGGAGGTCGTCATCTTCACCTTGGCCGATTCGCCAAACTGCCGCGAGCTCAAAAGAAAATAGCCCGCAATTCTTTGTGTGATTGGTGTAGTGACCGGCTCAAGTCGCTGGTGCTTCGTTGGATGACGCCTGTTTCGAAGGGAGCAACATTTTCGTCATCTCCAAAACCAGCATCGGTATGCATCCGATGGCAAACAAGATCAAGCAGTTTTCGGGTGTCGTAGAAGGGGTCTTGAGGAATGATCCCAGCATAGGAATCTGAAGACTCACGACCTGCATCGCGATGGAGGCACCGATCACCACGACCAAGTACCAATTCACGATCGGTTTTATCTTCCAGATCGGTTGATGGCTGCTTCGAGCACCTAGAGCCCTCATGAGTTCAGCGAAAACTAAAACCGTGAAGGCTGAAGCCCTAGCATGTTGGATGTCGCTGACTCGCAAAGTATAAGCAAAGACGATCAACGTCACTCCCGCAGTCAGGACACCAGTGAAAAGCATGGTCCAAACGAAACTAGCGTTGGTGAGTTGCTCAGCCGCTTTGCGAGGCCCACGCTTCATGGAGTCCGAATGATTGTTGTCCGTGGCAAGGCAAAGCGCGGGCAGCCCATCAGTGACCAAATTGATCCACAGGAGATGGATTGGCAGTAATGGAGCTGGCAATCCAATGACGACACAGGTCAACATCAACAAAAGCTCGCCGGTGTTGCCAGCCAGCAGATACTGCAAAGTCTTGCGAATGTTTTCATAGATGCCCCTGCCTTCTTCAATGGCAGCCACGATGGTCGCAAAGTTATCGTCCGTGATGATGATGTCCGCCGCTTGCTTAGTCACCTCGGTGCCCGCTTTTCCCATCGCAATACCGATGTCCGCACCCTGGATAGCGGGAGCATCGTTCACTCCATCGCCCGTCATCGCAACAACATCTCCGCTCCGCTGAAGTTCGCGCACAATCCGCAGCTTGTTCTTGGCGGTGACTCGCGCGTACACCGAGATACTCTGGGAGCGTTCTGTCAGCTCCGTGTCGGACATCCTGTCAAGCTCTGCCCCGGTGACCGCTGCGACTTGAGAATCCAGCTTCAGCTCCTTGGCGATGGCCACTGCTGTTTCAGGATGATCGCCGGTAATCATTATCACCCTAATTCCAGCTTCACGGCATCGAGCCAATGCATCCATCGCCTCAGGACGGGGCGGATCGTACATGCCTGCTAGTCCAACAAAGACCATATCGCGTTCGATCGATTGCGGTTCAAGCCCCCCCGAGTTAAGTTCCCCGGAGTTAATCGCCTGCATTGCATTGCTTGGTAAATCGCGGTAGGCTGATCCTAACACTCGCAGCGCCTGACTCGCCATCTTCGACGTGACTCCTAAGATCGAAGCCCTAAGTTCGTCGGTTAAATCCACGTTGCCATCAGGGTGATACATTTTCGAGGACTGTTGGAGAAGTCCACCAGGTGCACCATTGGTGAATGACCTTAGTGCCCCATCGGGCATCGAACGTAGAACCGAACTGCGCTTGCGATCGGAATCGAACGGGAGTTCGGCGTGCTTGGGCGCATCTAGTTCTAGCCGCGC
>CAITIF010000784.1 GCA_903892365.1 uncultured Pirellula sp.
GCTTCCGCTTAGAATTCCTTCCAGCATGGCGATCGCTTCGGAGTCGTTCGGCAACGACTCCCGCAATTCCTTGACAATCGCTTCTGCTGCAGGGGTAAGTCGATCGTCTTCCGAGGCAATAGGCTTGGCCGCCGGTTCTTCGGCAAATGCCAAAATGCTGGAGTCCAACACATTGGATACCAACACAGTGAATGTTGCGCATGTTAACGGAGCAATCAGCCAACATCGTAGTCGTATCATCATGCAGTTAGCCTCTCTCTTAGTTTTACACCATTTCGGAAAAATGCTCATTCCACCCCTTGGCAGTACCAATTGTAGGGCAAGGACAGATAGTCAAAGTCTAATTCCGCGTCCAGTTTCGATTCAATGGAAAAAAATGGACACGGCATTGATTCGGGTGGGTAGTTGAAGTTGAATTTGGATTTCTCCTTCTGAAGCGAGAAGTGGATGGGTAAAAGCATCGGTTCCCCATTGCCAATCAGCGCAGTGCGTTGTTGTGGTGCCGCTGGCTACAAGCTTAGATTTCTGCGGAATGTCAGGACTCGGGCGCACCGAGTTGCTATGGCCTGAATCGGCAATTCTTGACAGGTCTTGCCACCGACTCTCATCGGATTTTTCGGTCGTATTCCATCTGTTTTGAGTCAGAGCCTTCAAATTTCTTGCCATGGCGAACAGCAAATCATACCAACCCTTGCCAAGCCGTAACTACATCCAAGGCGACTAGTTACTGCCTATGAGTATTTGTAGTTACGATCCAACATTACATCTTGAGAGCACCACTGTAGATCGCAAGCACTTGGAAGAAGATCATAAAGATCGCAGCGATAATGATTGCAGCAATCATTATCGAAATAGCGACTCCAGCCATGATGGCTAATTGCTTGAGCGCTAGCTGTGCTTTCTCGCGATACATGACAGCCATCCGCTCTAACGATTCGCTGCCCGAACCGCTGACTTCGCCAATTTCCACGGCTTGAATAAAGTCCTCCGGCAGAAGCTTGGGTGCGTCAAGCGATTCGGCAAACGTCCGGCCCTTACCAATCTCGGTTAGAGTCTGCTCGAGCCCAGAAATGTAGTAGTGGTTTCCAGTGCTAAGAATCGCATCGCGAACACTTCGCTTTGCTTCGACCCCAGCACCCAACATCATTGAAAGAGTCATCGATAGTCGCGACATGGCGGTTGTGGTAAGAACTGTCCCGATCACAGGAACATTTCGTACCAAAGGAATGAGTGTCTTGTGGCAACCAAACCAGTTCTTCCAGAGCCCAAAGGCTACGATCCCTATCGTGCCAAAAAAGATGGAAACGACGCTGACATATATTAGTAGGCCGGTTCCACCTCGAAGACCGATCCCAGTAAGATCAAAGGCTGGTTCGTTCGGTGAACCAGACCGGAAGAAACCATTGATGTAGACCAGAGCGGCGCCAATGAGTACAGCAAGCACAAGCTGGATGACGGGAAAGGTAATCTGCGAGATGAAGTCCGCTTTGGATCTTTTTAAATCTTGATAGTAATCAGCCATTTCGCGAAAGACTCGATCTAAACCACCTGCGTGTTCGCCCGCATCGACAACCTTGTTCAGTAGCGGAGGGAAGTACAGCCCTTGATTTTGCATTGCATCCGCTAAGGTATGCCCAGATCGAACCAGCCCTATCATATTGCTTGCTACTTCGCGGTGTCTTGGCGTTCCCGCTTTCGTTTCCATGTCCAACAGTCGAAGTAGATCGACTCCCGAACGCAGGCCAGTACTCATACGACGGCAATAGGCTTCAAGAACCTTCAGTGGTGCACCGCCGAAAATTCTCTCGAACGACTTCGTATTCTCGAGATTGGAATCCTCATGAGATGTTTCAGCTTGAGCCTGACCACGAGGAACCTTGCTAGGAATTGGGGGAGGCATAGAGCGAGCTTCGGCAAGACAAGAACAAGAAAAAGTAGCTCTATTGTCGCTGGAGAGTAGGTGTTTGTATAGA
>CAITIF010000785.1 GCA_903892365.1 uncultured Pirellula sp.
GTATTCTTCAGCAAATCGATTCTTCACACCACCAGGAACCTCGCTAGGCTTGGTGTCGATCCCAAGCGGCTTTCCAGAAGAATCAACCCATGCAACCAGAGTTACTTTGTACTTACCTGCCCAAATGCCCTCATCCCCCTGAGGATGCTGCATCGTGTACTTGCCTTCAGCATCTGTAACTCCAAACCCAAACCCATGACGATTCGAATCAAACACCTCCGTGTCCGGGAAGAAGCCAACTTTGCACATATCCACTGGCTTTCCATCAAGCTTGACGACTCCCTGAACGGATTGCATAGGTGGGGGCCCACAACCAACCGCGGAGGCCAAGATAAGGACTGTCAAACTCCATACAAACCACCTGCAACTAACCATCGCAAAACATTCTCCTAGCCAACGAACAATCCACTCCAACGGAGTTCGCTTTGCTAGCCCAGACGCGGCAACTTCGCAATCAATCTCCGTTTACTTCGTTGCACATTGTTGCAGTCGGGACCAAAATTGATCGCTGAAAACGATGAAGTTCCTGTTATGAATTGATGTGCGAATCAAGAAGCGAAACGAGGCTGATTGGTTTGTGATGTATCCCCCGACAATTCGGTTAACATGCTGTTAAGGAAGCTGGCTACCCTTCTGGTGGGTGCAAGCCTGTTGCGTTGGTAACTGCAAAAATTGGCCCGGAGCGGATGAAGTCACCCAATGATGGTTTTCACATGACCTATTTGAATGATCGCACTTGGCCGGTGCCAAAATACCCCTGGGTCATGAGAATGACTTGGTCGGAATTGCTTTTCGCCCATTGGCAAGTTGATCCCAATTTGATTTCGCCTCTATTGCCGCCGCAATTGACTCTCGACACTCGAGATGGAAGCGCCTGGGTTGGAGTTGTTCCCTTTTTAATGTCGAACATTGCTCCCAGATGCTGTCCGCCCGTTCCCAAGCTGAGTAGGTTTCTGGAACTGAATGTTCGCACTTATGTGAGTCATGACGGCAAGCCCGGAGTATGGTTCTTTTCGCTCGACGCCGAAAACCCGATCGCCGTCCGGATTGCTAGGGCGACGTTCAATTTGCCGTATATGGATGCGACCATGTCCATGCGCAAGGACGATACTGGTACGGTATTCTATCAAAGCACCAGAACACATCGTGGGGAACCGCTTGCGAACTTGGATGCGAGCTACCAGGCGGTTGGTGAACCTTTTTTTGCAAAGCCTGGTACGCTCGAGTATTGGCTGACGGCCCGCTATTGCCTTTATTCTGCCGATCGAAAGAACCGATTGTATCGAGGCGAAATAGACCATCCACCTTGGTCACTTTCAACTGCAACATGGCAAGCGAGGGGGAATTCCATGGGGAACCCATTGGGTTTTGATTTGAGAAGCGATCCGCATCTACTTTCTGCCCAGCCAATCTCCGTCGTTGCTTGGCCGACTACTCGCTGTTGATCGTTATTGCTGATAAGAGCCGATTTGCGACTCAACCACCCAACGGGGCTGCTTTCGAACAGTCAGCTATTGCCGTTTGGACATACTTGTTGATCTAATCTCATTTTCCTTGATGAACGGGTTTTACGAACGCTTACGGATGGAATCGGATTGAACAATTTAGAAGTGAGTGGAAACTCCGTCTTTGTTACAGGCGCCACGGGTTATGTGGGGGGGCGTCTTGTTCCATCGCTCCTTCGTGCTGGCTACCGAGTACGGTGTTTGGCTCGCGAGCCACGTAAACTGGAAGCGAGGCCTTGGCGACAC
>CAITIF010000786.1 GCA_903892365.1 uncultured Pirellula sp.
AGCAGTCGTTGAACCAGCAGCCGTTGAACCAGCAGCCGTTGAACCAGCAGCCGTTGAGCCAGCGGCCGTTGAGCCAGCAGTCGTTGAACCTGCGGCCGTTGAGCCAGCAGCCGTTGAACCAGCAGCCGAGGCACCCTTGGCAGAACCGGAGATGGCACCCGTAGAACCCGAGCCCGCAATTGTCGAGCCGGAGCCGGCTGCTTTGGCTCCCGATGATGCGATGCCGCTCGAAGACGCCGCCGTTCCGGCAGAAGTTGCCGAGCCAGTAGAACTCGAGCCAATCATGGAAGAGCCCGCTGCAGTTGAACCGCCTGCAGCTGAGCCAGATGCCGTTGCACCGATCGACGATTTGTTTGGCGAGCCCGCAGCAGAACCTGCAGCCGCCGATGCAGTGGCTGAACCAGAAATGGAACTCGATGCCGAACCTGCTGCCGAACCTGCTGCCGAACCTGAAATGGCTGCCGAACCTGCGGCCGACCTCGACGCACTTTTTGGCGACGAACCAGCAGCAGCCGCTGCGGATGAACCCGCAATGCCTGACGCCGAACCCGCAGCGGAACCAATGGCTGATAACGATCTGTTTGGTGAACCTGCACCCGAGGCAGCCGCAGAAGAACCTGCAGCTCCAGCCGAAAATGCAGACGCTGCTCTCGATGGCCTGTTCGACGAAGAAGTTAAGCCAGAGGCAGATCCACTAGACGCCCCTGCCAAGGATCCAAAAGATCCGGATCTTGAAGACATCTTCGGTAAGCCCGTCAAGTCGGATGCAGCAACCCCAACAGATCTTGATAACTCCTCACCGAAGACCAAGGTCTCAGCACCGAATGACGATGACGCTGCCTTAGATGACCTATTTGGTGTTGGCGCTGCTGCTCCCGCTCCGAAGTTTGAAGGTGCTGAGTACCGTCAATGGGTTGATAACACAGGTGCCTATTCGGTGAACGCTCGACTCGCGGTGATTTTCACCGACAAAGTCAAACTGATGAAGGAGAACGGAAGCTTCACTACCGTTCCGCTCGCTCGACTGAGCGAAGCAGATTTCGGATATGTTCAATGGGTGGCTTCCAGCATGACCGGCGAAACCGCTTCCATGCTGGTGAAGAAAGATGCGTCCTCAACGAGCTCCGAAAGCACTCGGTAGCACGGCGATTCGCAAGGGGCAACCTGAGCTGCGGGCGCTAGCTGCGACAACTATTTTTCTGCAGGGATCCGTACCGCGGCTAGCGCCCGCGGCTCAGGATATACAATCCAGGAATGATTGGTATCTCTCGGATCTTCAGCGATTTCAAAACTCTTTTGCTAGGGATGCAAAAGAGTCTCTAGGGCGATGGCAAGGATTGGTTCCTATGGCGTTCTTTCGAAGCAAACGAAAGCCGATCGAATCGAAGGCTCTACGACCTGGGGAGAACGGGTCTACCCTAACCGTGCCCGCACACATAGCCATCATCATGGATGGGAACGGTCGATGGGCACAATCCCGAGGACTTCCTCGTGTAGAGGGCCATCGTCGTGGCGCTCAATCGGTGCGCAGGATTTCGGAAGCTTGCCGCGAATTGGGTGTTCGCTATCTCACCCTCTACTGCTTCTCCCACGAGAACTGGAAACGCCCCAAAGAGGAGCTTGATTTCTTGATGGGATTGCTCAAAACATTCCTGATTCAAGAACGCTCAACCCTCATCAAAAACGACATACGCCTAACGATCATCGGCCGCCGTGAAGGGATCCCGATGGATGTCCAAACAGAAATGGACCGCTCCCTCGAGGCAAGCAAAGATGGAAAGTCACTTACTCTATGCCTTGCCATCAATTACGGATCACGACAAGAAATACTCGACTCCGTTCTCGCGATCGTGGCCAAGGTTCAGTCCAAGGAACTATCGAGCGAAGACATCAATGAGTCAACCATCGCGGAAAACCTTTACACGGCAGGCATGCCTGATCCTGACCTGCTCATCCGAACCAGTGGCGAAATGCGGATCAGCAATTACCTGCTATGGCAAATCAGCTATAGCGAACTTTGGATTACGAAGAAGGCATGGCCAGAATTTGACAAGCCTGATCTGATTCAAGCAATTCAAGATTACCACCAGCGAGATCGACGATTCGGCGGCATCGCTTAACCCACTAGGAAGGAAGATAACCCATGCAAACCTACCACCGCCCCAATCGACGTCAGATCCTTTTACAAGGCGCAAGTGCTTTCGGAGCCCTGAGCCTGTCGCCCACTATATTTCAGACGGCACAAAGCGCTGAGCTGGAACGAAAACGCTTGCTGTTTTTTACCAAGAGCTCCGGGTTTCAACACAGCGTGATCACACGCGAAGGAACGGAACTTGCCTACGCCGAGCGACTCGTGACAGAACTTGGAAAGAAAAACAACATCGATGTCACTTGCTCCAAGGATGGACGGATTTTTGACAAGGACTACGAGCAATTCGATGGCTTCTTCTTCTTCACCTCGCTGGACCTGACCACTTCCGGTACAGATCAACAACCACCCATGACCATTCTAGGCAAAAAGAATTTGCTGGAATCCATTGCTGGCGGAAAAGGTTTCGCAGGTGCCCATGCGGCCTCCGACACGTTCCATTCGGAGGGCGATCGCTTCGAAGGCCAATCCACCCCAGATCCCTATATTCAAATGATTGGCGGCGAGTTTATTCGCCACGGCCGGCAACAAGAAGCAACCATGCGAATTGCATCCAGCACCTTCCCCGGTTTGCCCATCGAAAGCGATTCAGCGACCAAAAAATCTTTTCGATTAAATGATGAATGGTACAGTCTGAAAAATTTCGCTCCGGACATGCACGTTATTCTGGTGCAAGAGACCGAAGGTATGGTCGATACAGATTACAAGCGCCCCGCTTACCCAGCGACTTGGGCTCGCAAGCACGGGCAAGGACGCGTTTTTTACACGTCAATGGGACATCGTGAAGATGTATGGCCCAATCCCATTTTTGAATCTCTGCTTTTGGGAGCATTCAATTGGACGCTTCGTCGCGTGGAAGCCGAAATCCCGTCCAACCTAGAAACAGTTTGCCCCAAAGCATCCACTTTGCCAAACCTGAAATAACAAACGAAGCACCTACGCGATGTTCATTGGGTGAATCGACAATTCGCTTTTCGCTTTACTGAGCCGCTGGCGCAAGCCGCGCCGAGTTTGGTTGCGCTGGATATGTGGTCGCGGCTATCGAGTTTTAGATGCTGCGCGTCTTGGCTTTCGATCGTACTTGTACTCAATGAAATGGTACTCGTACCCATACTCGAATCACGCCGTCCGAGCACGAGTACCGCAGGTGCTTTGTAAGAGTACGAAAAGCCACGTTTCGAATTAGTGCGGTGATTGGGATTCCGGTTTTTCGCAACACCAAAACCCTTGCCCGCGATTCATGAATTCCCAATGAGTTCGCAAAGGCATTCCCATTCTAAATAGGCAATCCGTCCAACAGCATCCTCACGTTCCTTGGAGGAACGGGAACTAGCACTCAAATGCTCGTGGGCCGACACGAACTCGGTTGGCAAAAACATACCTTGATGGATGACTTTCAGCTCCGTCGCAATGTCCAACAACCCGTCCTGTGCCACTCGCTGAACGACGGCATTCGATAGCAATTGCATCCATGGTTTATCCTTGGCATGCCGAAACCAATACTTTGCATTCCAATAGTCTCCCTCTAAACGATGAACGACTCCATGCAAGTAACTTCCATTTTGCGTTGAATCGTCTTGAACGATTTCATGTGCCGGTTCGATGATTCCAACGCGAAGCCAAAGCGATGCAGCAACCAACGAATCTGCCGACACTTCGGATTCAGCAATCAACCGCGCCAAGTCCGCTCCTTCTTGAGACGTCGAACCCGATATCTTTGCATGAAGCGGAACGACGCGGGGAAGGGACTGGAGCCAGTCAAGTATGCTATCGTTTATTGGAAATGCTTTCATTCGAATACCTTCTCAGTCTATTGGGCGCGGCCACGAATCGCGACTGCATCGAAAAAAGTTCTGCGGGATCGGTAGCCAGATCTACTTTGGGAGTTATCTAACTTGTACATAATTAAGGATCTGTAACCAGACCCACTACGGGAAAATGCTCTTTACCCAGATTACGCCATTGTGCTAGGCTCCTTATTGACCCACGGCGCATCGAATGGATCGAGCGCTTCGAATAAGGAATCTGAAGAGGGAGGAACCCTAAATGCACATCAATCGATTGGACATCGACCGTAAAAACTCGGCCGAACATCTCCAAGTTGGACCGCTTAGCAATGGATTAAACGCAATCTATGCACCCATCCCAGGCGGCAGCGATACGCTCGCTCGATTTGTGCGTACTCTTCTTTTTCGCGGCAACGATGCACTAGCAACTTTCGACGAAGAATTTCATGACTGCCTCGACGGATCCATGCAGTGGGTGGATGCCTCAGGCCACGTCCGCATGATGTCCACCTCCTCCGGGGTCTCTCAATCCCCGAACCGATTTTTGCATTCTCCTCTTCATCCTTCAGAACGCCCTATTCACGCCGACGACAGCCAACGGCTTAGCGGTCTTGGCAACATCCTTACCGAAGGCGACGATCACGATCAGCGATGGGACGAGCTCCGTGGCGACATCCTGGGCATGGTTTTTTGTAGCCCGCTCGGAACCGTTTCTCCGGAAAAACTTTGGTGGGCTGCGAGCCGGCTGGGTGTGCACGCTCATGCGAAATCACAATTGGATGAAGGCTACCAACGCCTCAAAGCGGAAGAACAAGATTTGCTCGAACGGCTACGCCATGTCGAAAACGTCGATCATGATCGCGCTTGGTGGTCGATCGAACGAGACCGATTAGCCGCTGAAATCCAACACGTCCATAGCACCAATGCCGCTGCACCGACACTGGCTTCCTCCACGCCATCTCCACGTCCCCAAGATGCGGCCCATCAACCTCTTCGTGAACGCCTCGCATCGATTCAAATTGAGATCTCAAAGCTACGTGCACAAATTCAAGAGCTGGTCATCCAGGAAGCAAATCTGAAACTCGATTCGCATCGACGCGATGACCATCGCATGAATTTTGCGAACGTTTCCATGCATCCATCGTCGAACTTGTCCTCGCCGCTTCAAGGTCGTCCTGGCGCCAACCGCTCCGAATTCGAACTTGAACGTAACCGTCTTCAAACGCGTGTGGAGCATTTGCTTGCAGAGCAAGCAAGCGTGGAGCTGCTCATTCGGAATGCAGTGAGTGCCGGAAGCCCGACCGCTCCTGTTTACCGACACTGGGATGATTCGCAACTGCGCGAACAACATGCGCATGCCGAAGAAATGATTCGTCGCTGGGATCGTCGCGTTCAAGCACATCGCCGTCTAAGCGAAATTCAATCGCATCTAAAAACCAGATCCCCCTACCGACGTACCACCGATGGCTCCCTGATTCCCAAGGTCGAGAAGTATCTGCGTGATATGACCTCCGGTGCCGTGCGTCAATTGCCTGTTTGGGCAGTGGAAGCTTCCTACCTCCAGAATTCGGATAACTACTCGGATGCGTACCATGCCGTGAACCATCGCGCCGCGACAGCACCCGGTCGGTCCGAGTTCTACGACAGAATGGTTCCTACCGAAAACACCCGCCATCGCAAGCTGGTTGACCTTGCGATCCGTCTTGCCATCGCCGATGCCGCCGTTGCAAGAATCGGACGAATCCCAATGCTGTTGGACGATTCCATCAACGCCTTCCAAGGGGACGCGTTGGAGCAAGTCCTTCACGTCTTGGCGACTTTCTCTCGCGATGGACGACAACTGCTGATCTCCACCAACGAAGAATACACCGCTCGTCGAATTGCAGCGCATGGTGGAACCGTTTCGCGGATGCAAGAAATTATGCGGTTTGCACGTCCAAACTTCGTTCTCGATGGGGCGTACGAGGTAGGGCTTCACCCTACCCTTCGTCACGGACCAGCCATGATGCCGGTCACCGATGGACGATCTTGGCGAGTGGTCGGAGCGGATTCTCCCAACGGCGAAATTATCGAAATCAATCGCCAACTCACGGGGCTCGCCAACGAGCAATCGACCTACTCCTGGTGGCACCCTGAACTCCAAGCCCGAACCAGCCATCCGTCCAAGTTCGTCGAAACAACAACCAACTCCAATGCTCGACGAACCTTCCTGCAACTTGAAAGCCTCGTCGCCGAAGCACCCGGAGTGGACCGCGAATTCGCGCGTCGCCTAAACTCCCAAGGCATCTACCGCGTAGGTGACTTGCTGCGAAGCAACGCCCCTTCGCTGGGAGCTGCCATTCGTGTCGATGCAGAGATGCTGGAACAAGTTCAAAATGTCGCCGACCTGATGTGCGCAACACCAATGCTCCGTGCCTTCGATGCTCAGGTTCTAGTCGGGTGCGGGATCAATCGCCCTGGCCTGCTACGGGATATCAGTGCTGGCGATCTGGTGGCTCGTGTTGAGTCTTTCTTAGAAAGTTACGCCGGCCAAGATTTAGTTCGCCGCGCAAGCTCATTCGAAGTATCGCGCATCCACGGTTGGTTGGCAGACATGAAACGAGCCATCAATCAACGTCGAAATCCAAAAGATAGCGAACGATTTGAACGCCAACCTTCCGTGCAACGTTACTCGGATCGTTCGAACGAATCCTCGAAACATACTCGATTTGACAACTCGCATACTGAACCACAGATGCGTCC
>CAITIF010000787.1 GCA_903892365.1 uncultured Pirellula sp.
GGCTTACTCGCCACGAGCAAAATAGGACTGGAGATCCCCAGCGCCCACATTGAGCCAAGTCAGATGGTTCCAGAACACGACGTTCTTTTCGTTCGTGGTCGATATGGTCAGATCGACTCGAGGGCGCGTGCTGACAACCACAAGTTTCGGGACCCGACCATGTTCGCGTTCAATTAGCCGCAATGTGTCCCATGTCTGGCTATCCTTGTTGGAGGTCGCGATAGCCAGCCGATCCAGAAGGTGTGATGATTGCGACCGCGAACGAATTCGATCCGCTATCTCCGGCTTGGAATCGGAGATAGCCACGGTAATCACACCAGAGTTTGAGCCGACGATATGGCTAACCAGTGTCGCAACAAACTCGATCGCAAGATCCTCTAGATTGATGGTTGTGTCCATGATCTTGCCAACAGTTTTTGGCCGATGCAGATCCAAAAGGATGACATACTCTTGGCTATCTTCTTGCTGAAACTGCTTGACCACCAGTTCGTTACGCTTTGCAGAAGATCGCCAATGGATTGCGCGTGGACTGTCACCCGAACGGTAGGAACGCAAGCCAAAAAATTCCCCTTCGTCCGAGAGGGATCTCGTGCGGCGTTGCCGATTACTCAAGTTGCGAACATCGAACAAGTCTTTCCATTCGGGAAGCAATCGTCCTATGGCTGGCTGAACAATGAAGGTATCACCGCTTCGAGGAGGCAGAATACCCCGCATGAGCCCCATCGGGAATCGCGTGGTAAGCTCGGTTCCAAGGAACTGGTACCTTCCACGCCGCTGAGCTAAACAACGATACTTTTGTGAACGTGTAGCGTTTGGAGGAATCGATGTAAACAGCAAAGCGATTCCTTGAAAAACAGGAACAGATGCATCTTCCTTGGAGAGCAAGATCATTCGATCATGAGCAAGAACCAACCAGCTCCCCAGCCCACGTTTTGGGTTGGTGATGCTGAGTTCTATATCGAATGGTTTTCTTGCGTGGATGGATCTTGGCAATCGTCGGCGAGAATTCAGTCCGTAGAGAGTTCTGCTGCAGACTCGCCATTGAACCAATAAGATTCCTAGCAGCGTCCCAGCTAGGATGATCAGCAGGTTGACGTCGCGCAGCACTGCGCCAAGCAAGACAAAGGAAGCCATAAAAGCAACCTGCAAACCCTCGCGTGTCATCCGAGTTGTAACACGCTCCGACGAATTGCTGATTGAACGGAGTACTCGCAGAGGCCATTTTAGAATCTGGGATAAGCTCGCGGCCCATCCTCCGGGTGCGATTGTCGCGATGGGTGTACCCGATGAATTCGCCGAGACCGATTTCCTGGGGCGGGAGTCGATGGAGTTGTTTTGCATTGGAAAACTACCGCTCGCGGTCAAACAGGAACGGGAACTGTTTCAAGACATCGAGTGATGATAGACTCAGCAATCGTTCGTTCGCTGCCTGCGGCAAATCCTCGCGGTAGTACGCGGTGAGACAAAACGGGGACCGCCATTTTTTTGACATCATCAGGCACCACATAGTTTCTTCCGGATAGCATCGCCAAAGCTTGAGCTGCACGATAGAAAGCAATTGCGCCACGGGTGCTCACCCCTACTTGAAGCTCATGGCTATTACGGGACTTTTCAACGATATCCTGTAAATAATCGACGATCGAGTCTTCAACCTGAACCGTGCGAGTCATTGCTTGAACGGCCGATACTTCTTCTAACGTGACGACCGGTTTTAAGGTGTCAACAGGTTCACCTGTTCGGTGCGATCGCAAAACACCTCGCTCTGCTTCTCGATTCGGATAACCGACTTCAATCCGCATCATGAACCTATCCAGCTGGCTTTCAGGCAGCACATAGGTTCCTTCGAATTCGAAAGGATTCTGAGTCGCAATCACAAGGAACGGGTCTGGCATCGAATAGGTCTTGCCATCGACGCTCGCTTGACGCTCGCTCATAGCTTCCAACAAAGCGCTTTGGGTTCGTGGTGGCGCTCGATTGATCTCATCCCCTAAAATTACGTTGGCAAAGATCGGGCCCTGGTTGAATTTAAACTCGCCATCGTGAAAGACACTGCTGCCGATGATGTCGCTTGGTAACAGGTCCGGGGTGAATTGCACCCGAGTGAACTTGCCGTCAATACTCTTGGCAAGTGCTTTTGCGATTAAGGTCTTGCCGACTCCAGGCACATCCTCAAGTAAAATATGCTCGCCGGCCATGAGAGCTACAAGCGTCTTTCGGACCGCTTCGATTTTTCCCAGAACCACCGATTCCATGTTGGCTTGTAAACGTTTCAGTACCGCCTGAGTCGACTCATTCATTCAATTTGTCCGGTTGTTTCAGATGCGTTTAGCTAAACT
Organism: uncultured Pirellula sp.; assembly: GCA_903892365.1. Lineage (GTDB taxonomy): Bacteria > Planctomycetota > Planctomycetia > Pirellulales > Pirellulaceae > JBKCUI01. The sequence continues at coordinate 2,337 of CAITIF010000787.1, forward strand.
ACGATTTCGTTCGGCAATAATGTCCGTAGATGCCAGCAATAACTAAGGCTAATCCGATTAGCCCGGCACCATACCAAACTGTCGCGGGAACGCCGACAAACCGAAGGTTCGAGAACCAAGTATTTGCGAAAACACATAGGCCAATAAAACCAAAATAGACCGTGGAGAAAACGGCGAGCAATTGAAGCCCAATGGATTGGCGACGCTGAATCTCGGAACCAGATTCCGCTTCGACTTGGTTTTTGGAATGATGCATTTTTTGCAGTTGGGCGGATGGCGACAAACTGGAGACAAGGTTCGAAACGGGGGGAGAGGCCGCTTGGGTTCCGATAACACCGATTGTATCAGCAGGGCGTACTAAAATGTAGCCGCCAGGTCCTTTGCATGCACCAATTTCAAGACCTAGACTGAGTAATCTCCTCGAACCACCGTGTTTTGCTGTTCGATGGGCTCACTTACCCTCTCTCAGGCCATCCATGAGCTTAAGCTTACTGATTGACCAACTCAATGAACAACTGCCAAACGCATCAGAACGTCGCTTGGCTTGTTTGGCCATGCTTGTTTGTGATCGATCGCCTACCTTGGCATGTCTCAACGATAAAGCGAGTTTTTCGTCCCTTTTGGACGATATTCACTTGAAGATACAGTCGTTGGACGACCAGCATGCCGCGGTTGCTTTAGAACTTGAGTCGCTGGCTCAAACGGAGCCGTGCGAGTTTGAGCCGAAGCACATTTGGACGTTGATTCGGGCGATCAAGGTGCAGAGCCAGTTTGTCGATTTGCTAACCGGGGTCAAAATCGAACAAGAAGCAACCAACTAAGCCAACCCAACGCAACGGAACCTATGGCAGGTTGGTTTACACCTTTGCGATTGGACCCGCTTTGCAAACATCGCGTGAGCCATTTAGAAGCGGCTACCCGGAACTAAGTCCTCCCTTCGCATTTCTTTTTGAATTTCAATTCTTATCGCTCCGTAGCACCCTTACCCGCTAAAATTTTGTCGCGAAACTTGTTGATTCTGGACACTCGTGTTTCCGGATTTTTGGCTGAGTTGATGTTGATGACATAGCTTTTCTGTCGTCCTGGAGTAAGACGGTGAAAAGCGTCTGTCAGTTCTGCATCACACATCATCGCTTCAATGAGTTCCTTCGGCAATACTATTGGCCCAACCTCCGTCTTGACCGGTTGAATACCGGCCTCCGCATAAC
>CAITIF010000788.1 GCA_903892365.1 uncultured Pirellula sp.
CAGCACCCGTCGCATTGAACGGACCCTCGTCATTCGCAAACGTATTGCTCGACAATACTTCATAGCTGCTGCTTGCGTTCCAAACTTGAGTCTCACCGTTTCGTAGCGTCAAGTAAATCTTGTTGCCAATATTGAGAGCCGATGGATAGTTGGCAGCGGGTCTTCCGCCTGCTTGTGCTGTTTCGGTGGTTTGAACCAAACGAGTCTTAAAAATTTCTTCACCCGTTTTGCAGTCAGCACAAATCGCTAAGCCCGAAGCAGACCAATACAATTTTCCGTTCGCGACAACGGGAGTTCCAATGCCCGATCGAAGAGGCTTTTCCCAAACGATGTTCGTCTTGCTCACATCGCCCGTACCGCCGCAGCGAACTGCGATTGCGGACCCTTGCCGACCACCCATCAGAAACACGACCCCATCGTGATGAACCACGCTTGCGCAGACCGTTTCCTTCAGCGGGGAATCGCAACGCCATAGCTCGGCTCCCGTCGAAGGATTCATCGCAAAAATCTTCCCAGGAGAAGCGCACACCATTTCATCGCGGCCATTCACATTCACAATGAGTGGCGTCGCCCAAGAATTTGTGAGCTTCTCATCGTTGACTCGCCAAACCTCCTTGCCTGTTTTCTTTTCCACAGCAACCATTGCGTGCCCCGTGATTCCAGCATTCACAATGACCAAGTCCTTGTAGAGCACAGGACTGGTTCCATCACCCCATTTTGCCGGATCCGAATTTTGCCCCATATCGACATGCCAAACTTTGGTACCCTTCATGTCGAACGCAATCAGACCGGACTTGCCGCACATGACATAGACCATGCTGCCGTCGGATGTGGGAGTACTGCTTGCGAAGCCATGCTCCACGATAAAGCCTTTGTACGGATCTTCATCGACCGTGGAGGGTATCGCAGTCGTCCATTCTGTTTTTCCAGACTTGCGATCGACACACAACAAATGTCGAACCAGATCCGATGGCTTGCCTGGCGACTCTATATTCACACCATAACCGGTATAGCATGTCAAAAAGATTTTATCGCCAACAATAATCGGGCAAGAGCTTCCTGGTCCAGGCAAATCAACCGACCATTGAATATTCTTTTCTTCGTTCCATACCGTTGGCACATTTTCATTGGAGCTCACTCCCGATCCGTCCGAGCCACGAAACCGTGTCCAATCTTCTGCCACACTCAGCGACAGGCTATTCGACAACACAGTACTAAAAAGGGCCAAAAATGCGATTCTGTTGAGTGCCGTAAACTTCATAAATCACCTTACGTTGGAAGCGGAATAACCAAAGGAATGCGCAAAATCTTATCAGACTTGCGTCCCCTAGTCTAACGGCAGCCCAACTGCTTCGGTAAGTCGATTGAACGACGCTCGCGATGTCGTAAAGCTGATCACCTGCACAACATCTCTTGGACCTGCAAGCTCGAGTGCCTTTTTGACTTCGCCGCCGGACAATACAACCGGAGAGTTCCCTAAGTTCTTCGCCAACCGAAAAAACGCCTGCTCTTGAGCGGAAAACTCCTGCCAATCACCATCCAACGCGTAAATTTGCCTGTCCGTTAGGCCGAGCTTTTGCAATTGATCACGAGCTCTTCCCAATGCATACCACGCTCGGTCTTGCCTTGCCAGAATCCACGAAAGCTGTGCCTTCAGCAACGGGCTGATATCCCCTTTTTGTTCGGCCGCTATCACTGCCTCCATTCGCATCGCACCCGCCTTCGGGAATCTGGCTAAAAGCCGAACCCAATTTGGCAACTTGGACCCAAGTTCGATGGCGGCTGGAAGATTCGAACGCGTTTGCGCATCATCCATCAATGCAATTCTGGGTACCCTCGTTTTGCACTCCAACAGTTTCTTCTGAACGTAGTCGATAGGTTCCAACGGTGGGCGACGACTGATGGTTGCACAAGTGTTTACCGAGTCGGACGATTCTGAAAGCAAAACAATCTTGCTGACCGATTCTCGATAGGCTTCTGAAGTCGGAGTCTTGTAGGTCCCCTTGGGTAAGCTCGCAAGAGTCGTCGCATCCAACGTGGAACCTGATGTCATACTCGCCATTCGCGAATAACCACCCTCATCTTTTCGCTGCGGAACGCCAATCGCATCCTTCCACCGATTGATCGCATTGTTTCCACACATCGACAAGATCATCTCGAGGATCTGATTCTCCGTGTAATGCTCCTTGAGTTCGGCGATATCCTGCGCCTCCAACAAGTGAGGTTCTAACGAAAACTTTCTCGCAAATGCAAAGGCCGTTTTGGACGCTTCATCAAACCCCGCCCAATCACCGTCCAAGGATGCTATCTGATCTTCGGAACGCCCCAGCCCCAACAACTTGCTTTCTTGATGACCAATGCAATATTGACAATTGTTGACACGCGAAACAATCCAGAACAACTCCACTTTGAACGCGTTCTCTAACGTGAACAACGGATCTTGCTCTCGCGACATCCCGGTGGGAGCTTGGCCTGGAACCGTAGAAACTGGCGGCCGTACAATCTCGATACCATTGAGGTAATTGTATTTCACCCGACTTTCATAGCTTTCGGCTTGTTCGCCTAAAGCAGCTCGCTCCACATCTCCCAATTCCGGAAGCGGAATACGCGGCGTACGCACCTTCACGTCCTCCAGAAAACGCTTCAGTTCCGGACGAGTTAACGGGGTCGGACGAATGCCCTCTACCTGATCGCTCGGAAGACCTTCCTGTCCATTCGCCAATCCACTCATAGACAAGGATAAAACAGAGAAGACTAGCCAACGGTTACGCATAAAAATCATTGCCTTATTCAGTGTGATGGAAGATCAAGTTCGCCAAACCGAGTGCTCTTGCGGCTCAGCTCTCTTCTCGGAAAAACGTCAACGCAGGTGTCGTAGTGACCAAATAATAAAAAGTACGCTCGGATGCTTTCCCTTCTTTGCTAACGCACTTCAAAGTGATCTGGAAGCGAACGTTGGAACCAAACATCTTCCCCTCGTCCAAGAACGCATAGCTCTGCAGCTTCGCTCCTTTCCTCCAC
>CAITIF010000789.1 GCA_903892365.1 uncultured Pirellula sp.
TCTCTTTCCACGACCAATTGGAACGCGTGGGACCACTTTTGGCTCGTTGCATGCGGTGCCGTATGGTTCAAGAAGACGCATTCGAAGTAGGCCTACGATTCTTGCAAGACATTCCTCTCAAAGATCTTTTGCGATAAATCATGTCGACTGAAACGCAAATACGTCTGAATGCAACCCAAAATGCTCAGCCAAAACAAGTTTTTGCGCCGAATATAGAAACGCCCGAGTCTTTATCGAAAAAGACGAGCGAAGCCATTTGGAAAGTTTTTACAAGTAGCGATAATCGGCAAGGCTTTTTCAATCAAGTCATCAAGATCTTAGGCGAGCACTTCAATTCGCCGTTCGCGGTACTAGCGATCGAGTCGAGTGTCGGCAATCAACAATTGACCCATTCCGTCTCTGATGAAGCCACGAATGCTTGGTCGAAGCGTTGCACGGGTCTGCTTTTGGATACGCGATATCGCAATCTTGCAAGCGCCAGAACCATTGCTGAAACAGGTTCGAATCGTACTTATGCCATTTTGAGTTGTCCTTTGGCGGTTGGCGTGGAAGGGACGATTGGTGCTATTAGCATCGTGGTTTCAAGTCCAGATGTCCTTTCCTGCACAGCTCAATTGCAAGAACTGCAAGCCATTGTTGCCAACGCAGGAACGATGGCCGTCGATGTTGGACAGGCTCCACAAAAAACTGCATCGGCAAAAGCTGCCGATACCGCAGCAGCATCCCGTGTGGCTGGATATGCATCGCTCACTGAATTTGCATTTGCAGTTGCCAACAATCTCAAGGCGAAACTCGGCTGCGAATCGGTCAGCTTTGGTATTGTTCGGAAAAATCATGTAAAACTTCTTAGCATGTCTGGTACTAGCCAAGTGGACCCAAGTTCGCTTGGAACACAACTTCTTCAACAAGTGATGGAGGAGTGTGTAGACGCTGCTGATATTTGTTCCATTCAGCATGCGAAAAGCGGTCCGGAAGGAGTATCCACGGGGCACATCCTTCACCGACAATGGCACAGCGATTCGGCAGGCGCATCCGTCGCATCGATCCCACTGCAAGTGAATGAAAAAATCGTGGCTGTTTTGAGTTTGCGGCATGGCCCGGGCCACAATTTTACGCAAGAGCAGCTTGAAAAAGTAAGAGAATTAGCCACCCCATTGATCCCAGGTGCCCTTCTACTGGATCGGGCGGACCGCAAACTCGTCGACCATGCCAAGACGGCAGTGATCGATTGGGGGTTGAAACAACTGTCGCAAGACACCTGGGCTCGGCGGATCGCTATTGGTGTAGCTTTGGCATGCTTGAGTCTAATCGTACTAGGAAAGCAAACGTACATGCTGACTTTGCCTTGCACGATTGCACCCGCAGACGAACGAGAAATTTCAGCTCCTTTTGAGGGAGTGATTGAAGCAACTCTTGTCCGACCTGGCGATAGAGTCGAAGAGGGGCAAGTGCTCGCACGTTTGGATACTCGTCAATTAAAACTTGATTTGAACAAGGCCAAAGCAGACTACCATGCAGCCTCTATCGAATCGATTCAAGGTGCATCGGAAGGTGATCTCCAGAAGCTCGCAATCGGAAAAGCCAAAGCTGATGCAGCCAAAAGCCTCGCGCAGAAAATTGAACGCAACCTCCAACTTTCCGAAGTACGAGCTCCATGCAAAGGCACGATCCTTTCAGGTGATTTGGATAAACGAATCGGCGAAAGTGTTCCCATGGGTGAATCGCTTTTTCGATTCGCCGCGGCTGACAAGTGGAAGATCGTGATCGACTCGCCTGAATTTGCGACCTCTTTGATCGATCTTGGCCAAAAGGGGACCTTTGCAACCGTGGCGCGACCGCTCGTTTCTTTGAATGTGGAAGTCAACCACTTACGAACTCACGCCGAAGTACGCGATGGAAAGAACGTATTTCTATCCGAAGCAGTCGTCGGTGGGGAATCTCCCGATTGGTTACGCAGTGGAATGCAAGGAACCACCCGAATTGACGTGGGGCGCCATCCTATCTATTGGGTATGGCTACACCGAGTGATCGATCAAGTTCGTCTTAGGCTTTGGAAGATTTAGAATCATGGCGGAATCTAAAGCGGTCCCCAATGATTTAGGTGCAAAGCTCGGCGACGTCCGTGCAAGTGTCCGACCTAATTTGGATTTGTCTCGTCACGTCTTTTCAGGTAAACCTACCTATGTAGTACGAGACCCGATCACGGCTCAAACACACCGGTTCTCCGCGCAAGATTACCAACTGTTCATCTCGATCGATCAATCGCGTACCCTCAGGGAATCTGTTGAGCTGTTGATCAAACAGGGCCGCATCACGGCCGACCAAACGGACGACTTTTATCGATTCGTGGTCCATCTGCATCAGATGGGATTGCTAACGCTGCCGCTGTCGGATGGAAGTACGCTGTACAACAGATACAAGCAGCGGTTGGATGCGCAGAAAAAGGGGCGACTTCTCAAGTTGCTCTTTATGAAAGTTCCACTCGCTCAACCGGATAAGTGGTTGGGGACAACCAAGCATATTGCTGCCCCTCTCTTTACGATGACAGCCTTCTGGATCTGGTTGGCATGTTTGTCCGTCTGCTCCGTCATCTTGCTGGTTCACTGGCAAGAATTTGTTGATCCACTTGGTACCATGCTGACGCTGAGCAATGTGCCTATGTTATGGTTGCTACTGGTCGGTCTAAAGACATTTCACGAATTAGGCCACGCCTACGCATGCAAGCGATTCGGAGGGACCGTCCCAGAAATGGGGGCCATGATCATGATGGGAACTCCTTGTGCTTACGTCGATGCCTCGTCGTCATGGAGTTTCCCAAATCGCTGGCATCGTATGACAGTTGCTTTGGCAGGCATGTATTTTGAATCTATGTTAGCAATGGTTGCTGTGGTTGTTTGGCTGTGTACGGATACAGGTCAATTTCATTCGGCCGCCCAGTATGCGATCGTGCTATCGACTGTTGTCACGATTGGCTTCAACGCCAATCCCCTGATGCGCTACGATGGCTATTTTATTCTGTGCGATTTGGTGAACATTCCGAACTTGCATCGAGATGCCAAAGCAGCGGCCAGTGGTTTCATAAAATGGATTCTGTACGGCCTAACACCTAAGGCAGCATCGACGAACAGATCGATTCATATCGCTATGATTGCGTTTGGATTGGCATGTATGATTTATCAAGTTACGGTAGCCATTGGTATTGCGACGTTGGTGACGTTGGCAGTTCCTGTTGTAGGGCCGGTCATCGCATTCTTTGTTTCAGGTGTACCCGTGATACGCCTATTGCAAAAATGGACTTCCTATGTCGTTGGCTCGAAAGAATTAGAGGCAGTTCGCGTACGATCCATTATTGTCGCCAGCGGTTTGACCATGGCGATCGTTTCTGGCATCTTTGTGATCCCAATTCCGGGGCACGTTCAGTCCCTGGGTATCGTCCATCGCCAAGAAGAACAATCTGTGCGTGCCTCTGTCAGTGGATTCCTGGTGAGTGCGAAAGCCAAGAACACGGAAGCTGTCGTTGCAAATCAAATTCTCTACCGTCTTGAAAACGGGGAACTGGAAACCCAACGCAGCGAGATGCAATCTCTTGTTCAGCAGCTGAATATTCAACTACAATCACAATTGAATATGCCAGGTATGCAATCGGAGCAAACTCAGCTACAGCTAGAGAACGCAAAAAAACAATTGGAACATATTGAGTCGCAGATCCAACATTTAGATTTGGCAGCACCGAAATCCGGCGAGTTCATTCCAGCACCAGAAAGTCCCAAAAAGGGCAAGTTTGTGAAACAGGGAGAATCGCTTGGTTCCATTTGCCGTGGCCCATGGATCGTGCATCTAATGCTCACCGCAGATCAATGGTCTAGTATTGAGTCGGTACGGCACAAACCCGTTGGCATCACCCTGGTGGGAAACACACGCGAGTCCTTGAAAGGACGAATTATCAGCGGCGACATTGCGGGAACCAAGAAAATTGAGGAAGCCGCTTTGACCCACTCCGGCGGTGGAGACATCGCTGTTTCACCCGATATGGTCGCTACCGAAAACTTTTTTGACGTTATCGTTGAGATCGATGCCGATTCCCTGAAATCACTTACTCGTCCCGTCAAAGTAGGTATGACTTCCATGGTCCAACTGCAAAGCGAGTCGGAAACGCTCGGGAGCCTTCTATTGCGGCGCGGAGCAAGGCTGGTCAATCAAATTCGACAGTCGGGTAGTTAGGCCAGTTCCCAGGTCGGTAAAATGGTGTGTCTCATTGTTTGAACACCATTTTTTCATCCAAAACCTCCTGAATGCATTCTTTCTTGCAATCCACAACCTCCGGGTTGTACTGCGAACCTGGCGACTTTTACATTGATCCTGCTCAACCCGTAAATCGGGCAGTAGTGACGCACGCGCATTCGGATCACGCTCGATGGGGTTGCAAGCATTACCTCGCTGCACAACCAAGTGAGCGGCTCCTGAGGATGCGGATGAGCCCCGATGCAGAATTCCATTTTCTTCCCTATGGTGAAAGTGTCACGGTGGGGGGAGTGCGAATCAGTTTTCATCCTGCGGGCCATATCCTAGGATCAGCACAGGTGCGTCTGGAGCATCAAGGCAAGATCGTCTTGATCACCGGTGACTATAAACTTGGAAGCGACCCAACCTGTGAAGCGTGGGAGCCTGTTCCCTGCCACTTAATGGTAACTGAGTCCACATTCGGTCTTCCAATCTACCGTTGGGAGAACCAGCAGACCATCGTCGAATCGATCAATCAATGGTGGCGAGAAAGTCGTGACGATGGCAAGTGTTGTTTACTATTTGGTTACGCCGTTGGAAAAAGCCAACGCTTGTTAGCTGGGCTTGATCCTTCCATCGGAAAGATTTTCTGCCATGGAGCTGTTGAAAAAGGGAATGAAGCCTATCGGCAGACCGGAGTCGCGCTGCCAGATACGGCTTACGTTGGTGCCGTTTCTGGAAAACAAGATTGGCGGGGAGCGATGGTTATCGCTGTGCCAAGCGCCCACGGTACTCCTTGGATGAAAAAGTTTGGACGATGCAGTACCGCGATGGCAAGCGGATGGATGGCCGTACGTGGAGCACGTCGCCGTCGGTCCGTGGATCGCGGTTTTGTCATGAGCGATCATGTGGATTGGCCATCTTTGCTGACTGCTATTGATGCGTGCAATCCAGAAGAGGTTTGGGTGACTCATGGATACTCTGCCAACGTTGCAAGATATCTTCAAGAAAATAGCCGAAACGCCAAAGTGTTGGACAGCCGAAGTCGAAGCGAAGGGGACGAAGATCGCGAAGATCATGATCACGATATTGGACCGACAGCTCCAAAAGTAGAATTGCCATGATCCGTTTTGCAGCGCTGTATGCATCCATGGATGCCACAACCAAGACCAACGAAAAACTCAGTGCTCTGGTCGATTACTTTCGATCGGTCGGCCACGCGGATGCTGCCTGGGCTCTGTACTTTTTATGTGGATACAAGATTCGGCAATTAGTACCCACGAAACTGCTTCGAGCTTGGGCGGCTGAGGAAGCAAAGATTCCCCTTTGGCTGTTCGAGGAATCGTATCACTCAGTCGGTGACTTGGCCGAGACGATCACGTTGATCGTGCCGCCCGGTGTGCTTGCTGAGGATGTCTCCCTGACGGATTGGGTTGAAAATCGCCTTTTGCCTTTACGTGATAAAAGCGAATCGGAACAAAGGCAGGCTGTGGTTACGATTTGGAAGCAATCGCCGACACCCATGCGGTTGGTAATTTTGAAGTTGATAACCGGCGCTTTCCGTGTTGGAGTCAGCAAGTCCTTGGTTACGCGTGCGATCGCGGAGGTTGCGGGGCTTTCTTCTGAAGTTATCTCCCATCGATTGATGGGGACCTGGAAACCGAGCTCCGATTTCTTTGTCAAGCTGGTTTCTAAGGAAGTAAACGATGCGGCTGTCAGCCAACCCTATCCGTTCTGTTTGGCTCACGCAGTACCACCTGAGACTGGACCAGAGCGTTTAGGAGAAGCGAAAGATTTTGCTGCTGAATGGAAATGGGACGGTATTCGCGGGCAATTGATTCGGCGTTCTGAACAAGTGTTTGTATGGTCGCGCGGCGAGGATCTTATGGAGAATCGATGGCCAGAGATTGAGTCCGCAGCTCGGTCCCTACCCGATGGAACTGTTCTAGACGGAGAGATTCTAGCTTCGCACGGCGAGAATCAAATTTTGCCCTTTGCTGAACTTCAAAAGAGAATTGCTCGAAAGACTCCGAGCAAGAAAATTCTGCTCGAAGTACCCGTCGTCTTTCAAGCCTTTGACATGCTTGAAGAAAATGGATTGGATATCCGCTCGCTGCCGTTTAGCGAACGACGTCGACGAATGGATCGGCTACTTTCCAATGTGACGCATCCTGGAATCGTTGCCACCGAAATTCTAGAAGGCGATTCCTGGGAGGCTTGGGGTGCGATTCGAGCTCAAAGCCGCGACAAGAATGCGGAGGGGCTGATGCTCAAGCGTTTAGACGCGGGCTATGAAGTGGGACGAGTTCGTGGTGCTTGGTGGAAATGGAAAGTATCACCGTATACCATCGATGCGGTTCTCATCTATGCTCAAAAGGGCCACGGGAAACGGTCCGGGCTCTACACCGACTACACATTCGCGCTATGGCAAGGGGATACATTAGTCCCCTTTGCAAAGGCCTATAGTGGTCTCAACGATTCTGAAATCCAATCGGTCGATCGTTTCGTTCGCCAGAATACGAAAGAAACCTTTGGCCCTGTCCGAAGTGTTCTTCCAGCCTTGGTCATGGAGATTGCGTTCGAGGGATTGCAACGTAGCCCACGCCATAAAAGTGGGGTGGCTACTCGCTTTCCTCGCATCGTCCGTTGGAGGCAAGATAAGAAACCAGAAGATGCCAACACGCTTGCTGAATTGATGGAACTGCTACCACCTTAAACCATGCTCGAAGTGAACCGACAAAAACGCACTCCTTTGCAGATCGTTTTGGACTACTTCGCGTCCAAAGGACAAAAGCCTTTCCGTTTTCAGCGGGACACCTGGAAAGCATACGCGATGGGTTGCAGCGGCTTAGTGCACTCGGCGACCGGTTCTGGAAAAACACTGGCCGTATGGCTAGGTCCCATCCTGCAATGGCTGAAGGAAAATCCAAACCAAAGCGATTGGAATTCCAAGTCGGCACCTGCCCTGCGCGTTCTCTGGATCACGCCGCTTCGAGCTCTCGCGGCCGACACGGAGAACGCCCTGCGTTCGCCCCTAGAAGGCATGGGCTTGCCTTGGCGTTTGGAGTCCCGGACCGGCGACTCAAGCCAAAGCCTGAAGGCGAAGCAGCTCAAGAAACTGCCAACCGCTTTGATCACCACTCCGGAAAGCCTTAGCCTGCTGCTGACCCATGAATCATTGATCCCGCAGCTGACGGGGCTCGAATCGGTGATCGTGGATGAATGGCATGAACTGCTCGGCAGCAAACGCGGCGTGCAGGTTGAGTTGGCTCTGGCAAGACTTCGAAAATTCAATCCCCAGCTTCGAACCTGGGGGCTGTCTGCAACCCTTGGCAATCTCGCACAGGCCCGCGATTCCCTAACTGGCCCTCACCCTACTCAGGATGTTCAGATCATCGAAGGCGATAAGAAGAAACGCATGCGATTGGATTCGTTGATCCCGAAAAAAATGGACCGCTTTCCCTGGTCTGGACACATTGGCACCCAAATGGTGCCTCAAGTTGCTTCCTTGATTGAACAGGTGGCGAGTACTCTAGTCTTCGCGAACACACGCTCGCAAACGGAGATTTGGTATCAACATTTGCTGAAGCATCGACCCGACTGGGCGGGACAGATCGCAGTTCATCACGGATCCTTGGATATAAGCGTCCGCGATTGGGTTGAGCAAGGATTGAAAAACGGAAAACTGCGAGCGGTTGTTTGCACAAGTAGCTTGGATCTGGGAGTCGACTTTTCTGCCGTCGATCAAGTGATTCAAATTGGAAGCCCCAAAGGGTCCGCTCGGCTTCTGCAACGTGCGGGACGGAGCGGCCATCAACCGGGGGCTGAAAGTCGACTGACTTTTGTTCCCACCAATGCGATCGAGCTTGTGGAAATGGCAGCAGCCAAAACAGCCATCCAAAAAGGTGACTTAGAAGCGCGCTTGCTGCTCAAGAAGCCACTAGACGTATTGGCTCAGCATGTTGTTACTATCGCAATCGGCGGTGGCTTTCACTCGGATGAATTGCTTCAGGAAGTACGGTCCACGCTGGTCTTCCAATCACTGACTCAGGAAGAGTGGCAATGGGTTCTAGATTTCGTGGTTCAAGGTGGCAGCTCCTTGGGTGCTTACCCTGAATTCCATCGTGTTGAGAAAGAAGGGGACCATTATCAAGTTTCGATACGCAAGATTATCGCGTTACACCGAATGAATATCGGGACCATCGTTTCCGATGCTTCCATGAAGGTAAAGTACATGAAGGGCAACACCCTTGGAACTGTCGAAGAGAGCTTTGTATCCAAGCTGAAGCCAGGAGACCGCTTTCTTTTTGCAGGTAAGCTTGTCGAACTGGTTCTGATTCGAGACAACACGGCTTATGTGAAGCGGTCCAAAGGAGTTCCAGATGCAGTCCCTCGATGGATGGGCGGCCGCATGCCATTGTCAACTGAGTTGAGCCAAGCCCTTCGCCTCAAAATCCAAGAGGCTTCCGAAGGGCAGTTTGTAGGCCCCGAAATGAAATCGCTGCAACTTCTATTCGACCTGCAAGCCAAATGGAGCGCGTTGCCACGGACAAACGAGCTCTTGATCGAGCTGATCAAGGACCGCTCTGGTTACCAAGCGTTTCTGTTCCCGTTTGACGGGCGATTGGTGCACGAAGGGCTTGCGGCGTTGCTGGCTTTCCGTCTTTCGAAAATCCAAAAAACCACTTTTAGTATGGCATGTAACGACCACGGAATTGTATTGCAATCTCCCCATGAAATACCCATCGAAAAGGGGATTGCCAACGGGTTGTTCACCACCGACGGGCTTCATGAAGATATCCAACAAAGCTTGAATTCGACGGAAATGGCCAAGCGACAGTTTCGCCATATCGCACGTATCGCTGGTTTGATTCAATCGGGATTGCCTGGGCAACGCAAAAGCACCAACCATATTCAGGCGAGCAGCAATCTGTTCTTCGATGTTTTTACCGAGTACGATCCGTCCAACCTGCTTCTCGATCAATGTCGCCGCGAAGTTCTGGAACAACAGATGGAAGTGAATCGATTACGAGATTCCGTCGACCGAATGGAACAATCTCGCATGGTGATCACTCGACCGCCCAAAGTGACACCGCTTGCATTTTCATTGATGGTAGACAGACTAAGGGAGCGATTGAGCAGTGAGACACTTGGCGAGCGAGTGGCTCGAATGCAATCCGAACTTGAGAAAGCCGCTACGGAAAGCAATTAAGGGCAGATGTCACCATTAACGGTATTGATTGAAGGAATCGAGTTGCGTTTCCTGGCTCAACGTGGACTCTATTGGCCAGAACAAGAAACACTATTCATTGCGGACACTCATTTTGGAAAAGAAGCGACCTTTCGTAGTGCAGGAATTGCAGCACCGCGAGGCTGTACCGTAGGGACCCTTGCTTCAATTTCGAACATGTTGCAAGAATGCCACGCGTCACGTTTGGTCTTGTTGGGAGACATGTTTCACGCAAGGACATCCATTTCGGAAGACATTCGAGACTCTCTGGATAACTTCTTTGCAGTTCATACAGAATTAAAATTCTCTTTGGTATTGGGGAATCACGACCTTCACATCAAGCGGCTTCCATCCCATTGGCCAATTGAGATTTTGGAAGCTGGAACCATCCTCGGAAGGATTTCCATTTCGCATCTTCCTCAAGCGCCCGTGCCTGGCTCGGACTTGCTTCTGTGTGGGCACATTCATCCTGCCTATCGTCTTGTTTCCCGGTTCGATTCTATCGGTAAGCTGCCTTGTTTTTGGCTCTCACAACATCAACTCGTCCTACCCGCGATCGGGGAGTTTACAGGGACGGAAGCGATCAAGCCCAAGAAGTCCGATCGAACATGGGTTATCGCGGACGGACAAATCGTCGAGATCAGGCAACCAAATCCTTGAAACGTTTCAAGGCTAGGAAGTATCGTTTTTTATGGTCTCCAGACAAATTCCAGCAGTTTCGTAATTGTCTCATGACAAGTACCTATCCACTTGCCTCATCTCTAAGACCTCGCGATCGATCTGGACGGCAGGGCCAGAAAAATCAGCCCCAAGTCGTCCTCAGAATCCTTCCGGCCTCTGATCCGGTGGAGTTTGAAAGCGGCAAATAGAATGGACTTTCGAACCCGCGGGCGGGCCTGTTTTCGCTGCGATCGTTAGTTTTTACCTAAATCCTGCTAATTCGTTCTAATAAAATGGGACCTGGGTGGTCTTCTCTTTAGGAACCCATCAATCGGCTGGTATGAAACTGGATTGGGAGAAACGCAGCGTGAAAAAGCCATGGTGAAATCGATTCCAGACCTCCATTTGAGCAAAGTACCGGAAACGGGGCCGCTGACGGTACGTACTTTGTTCGAGAACGAGGAATCGAATTTGCTGCGATTTGCTTTTTCACTCACGGGCCGCCGGGCTGTCGCGGAGGAAATTGTGCAAGAGGTTTTCTTGCAGCTTCATGCGAAATGGGACGAGGTCAAAGAACCGCGGGCTTGGCTGTTCCGCTGTGTCCGCAATCGTGCGTTTCATTATTTGCGCAAAAGCAAACGTGAGACACTTGGAATCGACAACGACGGAAGCCTGGGTGCCGAAACGCACGATGATCCAGCCGACGATCTTGTATCGCGCATGGAAACTGTCGCCGAACTGAAACAACTGATTAACCAACTACCGGAGAAAGATCGCCGGCTTGTGCAACTGAAATACTACGAAGATCTCAAGTACCGCGATATCAGCCAACGAACGGGGCTGACGATCAGCAACGTCGGCTTTCGACTGCATCAGGTTTTAAAGAAACTTGCTGCCGGATTGTTGCTTGGAGGAGTGGAAAACGAATCATGAATCAAGAACTCAATAACAACCTACCCATCGATACCGAAGTGCAAGTTCGTTTAATGAATCTGCTGATGGGCGAGGCTTCCGATTTCGAGCAAGATCAATTGCAGTTGATGATGGAACAGCATGAAAATGTTGCCGCCTACTATCAGCACCTGCAGCACTTGCACGGTTTATTGTGCGAGGTTGCTGTCGATGAATTTTCGGCCCAAAACGATGTTTCGGAATCAAGGGATGCATGGCGGTTATCTACCGATCGTCGCAATCAATTGCTGGCGGTCTTAGACGGCCAGGAGCATCAAACAGCCGCGAAAGTGGTTGTTCTTGCAGCACCAACTAAAAAGGCTCAGCGTTCTCTTCTGTCCCGGTGGTCAACCGTGGGAATCTTGGCTGCGGCTGCCAGCCTGTTGGTTAGCTTCATGCTTCTTCCGATGACTCAATCGTATCGCAGCGTAGTGAGGAACTTTGCAGCAATCAAAAGCAGCCAGGATGCTTCTGCAGGTAGGCCTCTAACCTATTTCAATGAAAAGCCTATGGCAGCCGCACCCGGAAATGTCACGAAGCAAGAAGTCGCCGAGAGTGTAGCTGGTACAGATTACGCTGTAGCTGAACCAGCAGACAACGATCATTTTTTCCGTGGCAGAGCTAAACCAGGTAAGCCTTCGGTGCAGTCGGCAAGTCCGCCTCAAGGGGTTATGCCGCCGCCATCTATGAGTGCACCTGGAAGGGCACCGGTAGATCGTGGTTTGGCAAGCGGTGATATGACAAGCGGCGGCAGGGGTGGCATGGCAAGCGGCGGTATGGGTGGAGGCATGGGTGGTGCCGAAGCGTCGCAAAGGGGAAGCGTTGAAGCAGGAAAAGCGTTGAGATACTTGGCCCCTGGCTCCGAATCCAAAAATCAAATGAACAACTACCAAAACACAATCGTGCCTGCAAAGCCAGGGGCGAATGGGCGGGCGGCTGGACAGGCGAACAATTGGAACTCTCCCGTTGAAGCGCCCGCTTCAGAACGGCTCGGTTGGGAGAACGGGCTCTGGAACGTTGAAACGCCCAATACGAGCGGTCCTGTCGATATGCCTAAATTCAATTTGCAGGCACCTGAACCGGACTTTCCGAGTTTTCATGATGGTACTGTTACTGTCCCCGATCGCGGAACCGTCCTTCTGGGCGGAAACAAGAAGTTACAAGATCAGACTCTCCAAGAAGATGCCGCATCATCAACATGGATGATGACCGAAACGCCAAGAATCATCATCCCTGAAGCGGTTGAAGAATCGAATATCTCACTTGAAAGGAATCTGAATGAAGCAGTTGTCGACTCTACGAATAGTCTCGGCATACTGAAAGAAGACGAATCGCTTCTAGAGCTTTCTCTAGGACAAGCAAACTCACCAGCCAACAACCCGTCAATGGAAGCATGGGATGAACGGAAGGTTCAAAGCAAGGATCGCTTGGACTCACTTCAAAAGAAGAAAGAACTATCCAAGCAGCCTCAAGCGGTGGACGAACAGAACGCCGCTACGGACTCCTTCTCGACTTTCTCTTTGCATGTCAGCGACGTATCGTTCAAGCTCGCACAAACCGCTCTTAGCCAAGGTCAATGGCCTGAAGCCGCTCGGATCCGCATCGAAGAGTTCGTCAACGCGCTCGACTATCGCGATCCTTTGCCCAGCGGCAATCAGCAAGTGGCATGCCGCGTTGAACAAGCGATTCATCCCTTCCTGATGCAACGCAATCTGCTTCGAGTTTCCATGCGGACCGCTGCTACCGGCCGATCTCAGACGACTCCTCTTCGATTGACGCTGTTGCTGGACAATTCCGGGTCGATGGAGCGTCCGGATCGAAGGCAAGCCGTGTTGAACGCGTTTCAAACGCTCACGCAACAACTGAGTGCCGCTGATCAAGTCACCTTGATCAGCTTTGCCAATACGCCGCGTTTGCTTGCTGATAAGGTACCCGGCAATCAAGGGGAAACACTTTTGAAACTGATTGAAAACCTACCCAGCGAAGGTGGAACAAATATCGAAGCGGCCTTGATGTTGGCTCGCGAAAAAGCCACCGAACAGTTGCTCGCAGGTGCACAAAATCGAATCGTGCTTTTCACAGATGGCGCCGTCAACCTGGGCAATGCCAACCCGGATGGTCTTGCCAAGCTCATCGTCCCAATGCGAGACGCAGGTATCGCGTTCGATGCTGCTGGAATCAGCGCTCAAGATCTGAACGACGACGTGCTGGAAGCGTTAACTCGCCAAGGCGACGGACGATACTATCTGCTTGATTCCGCAGAGGCCGTCGATGCGAGTTTTGCTTCGCAGATCGCCGGCGCGCTGCGTCCGTCAGCTCAAAACGTTAAGGTGCAAGTGGAATTCAACCCGTTGCGTGTCGGTCGCTACAAATTGCTCGGGTTCGAAAAGCATCGACTGAATCAAGAAGACTTCCGCAACGATCAAGTCGACGCGGCCGAACTTGCTGCCGCAGAAGCCGGAGTTGCCGTGTACCAATTGGAAGCCAAGCCCAACGGCAGCGGCGATGTTGGAAGTGTTTCCGTCCGGTTCTTGGATTTGGAGACGGGGCGAATGGTGGAACGCCGCTGGCCTATCCCCTACGAACCCAACGCTCCTCGATTGGAACAAGCCACACCATCCATGCAACTTGCTGCTTCCGCTGCTCTGTTCGCAAGCAAGTTGACGGGTGGACCACTAGCGGAAAGCGTGGACGTCAAGCAATTGCAAAAGGTCCTGTCGAATCTACCTGAACCATTCGCGGGACAGACTAAAGTGCAACAGGTTCGATCCATGATGGATCAAGCCAATGCAATGGGAGAATGAAGAAGGTGTAAGGTATAAGGTGTAAGGCATAAGCGGAAAGGTGTAAGGCTTATACCTTACTCCTTACACCTTATATCTTTCCTCTACCGATTATCAAGATTTTTGTTTATTGGGATGATGCTATGATGAAGTGCTTTGAAATGAACTTGTCTTTTTTGCTTTTGACTAGCTTATGTCTCATTGGCTATGGTCAAGATCCGAATCCGAACACGTCGCTTCCTTCGGAATCGCAAGACGTTTCTACTATCATCGTAACACCCGCTCGGCCGAAGCCGCTTGCGTTTTTGTACGCCGCAAGCGCTCGAGCGGATGTCCGTATCGGTCTCAAGGAAATCGAACAAACCATCCAAGTCCGAATCCAAGTCGTTCAAGGGGATAATCTCCAAGGAGAAACCAGCAGCCTTGGCTTGGGCGGGGCCGGTGAAGTGATCGAAGTTCAGAGTGATGCCATTGCGTCTTGGTCCGTTCGCACCGCAACGCCTCTGCGCTTTCTTGATCTACAACTCAAACCATTCAGCGGCGAAAAAGGCGATGGAGTCAAGGCTCCTGAAATAACCGCTTCGATCCGAATTCGAAGCGAACATCAAGTACTGCCTGCGAAAGTGGAACTCGCTCACTTGATGCCGGGTAAGGCCCTTGGGTTCGACTCAAGATTGGAGATCCGCAGCATCGATGGCGTCGCTAGTAAAATTGTGGTGGCAGAGGGCTTTGCACCTCTTGCTACAACAGCACCTATAGTACAACTACAAACGGCAACCGGTGGGCGACTGGAGCTTTCGATTGATCGCAGCAGTGCGTTGCCTCCTGCCGTAGAGCTACTCGATACATCGCTGGTTGGCCAGTTGCATCCTGATGCCAAGTCCGTAGGCTTTCAACTGCAAGGCACGGCCAAAGTAAGCGTGGCTGGCACTCGCTTGCGAGCGTTATCGGGCGCTGCGGCTATTCGCGTGTTACCCGAGAGTGCGGACTATCGATTGGAATTGCTGAACTCCGATTCTGGCCCAGTATACGAATTGGTCTTTCCAAAAACGGGAAGCTTTCCATTGGTCTTGGACTTCGTAGCAGCCATCAACTCGACTGCCGCCCCATGGCAAGGCATGAACTTTGCCGTTGCTGCGGGGGCTGTGGTTCCCATTCGCTTGATTGGTTTAGAAGCCGATATCGAATTCGCTCGCGATCAACAAGCTATCGTTCCATTGCTGATGAATAACGATTGGCAAGGATTCTTGCCAGCCACAGGGCAGGTCACCATGCGGTGGCAGAATGCTCGTAGCATAGCCGAAAGCAAGTCCTTCTTCACGACCA
Source organism: uncultured Pirellula sp. (assembly GCA_903892365.1). Lineage (GTDB taxonomy): Bacteria > Planctomycetota > Planctomycetia > Pirellulales > Pirellulaceae > JBKCUI01. The sequence continues at coordinate 15,172 of CAITIF010000789.1, forward strand.
GTTCGACCATTGAAACATCCGTCGGCCCTGGCTTGCTTCGCCAAGATCACCGGATCACTTATCAATTGTTGCAAGGGCAATTGAAATCGTTGACGATCCAAATGATCGGACCAGGGGAGATATTGAGTGTCGAAGGGGACAAGCTAGTTGCATGGAAGGTGACCGGCGAGGGCGACGACCGCCAACTCGACATTTCGCTCAATCAAGCCATCACAAGCAACAGTCAAATCGTTGTTCACAGCCAAACACCATTGGGATCGTTTCCTGTGCGGGTCGAAGGACTTAGCCTTAAGCCACTTGGGGCCGTTCGAAGTTCGGGATACCTGCGGATCTCCAATTCGGGTTCGGTAAGTGTTGAGCCAACAGGGATACGCGGCTTGAGCCAACTGGCACCCGAGCAATTCCCAGGTGACGCGATTACATCACGGCAACTGTTCGTTTATCGCTATCCTTCCGCCGACTACGGTTTCACGGTTGCTGCCGATCGTGTGCAACCGGAAGTTAGCGTTTCACAGCTCGTCCTGTACCAATTGTCGGAGACCGATCGAGTCATCACAGCCGACATCGAATTGGATGTGCGCGAGGCGGCGATTCGGGACTGGAACGTTACACTGCCAGAGGACTACTCGGTCGTCTCGGTTGTCGGTGCCAACGTCGCAGACTATGTCGCTTCCGTCGAAGCCAACAGCGGTGGTCGCAATTTGAAGATCCTCTTTAATCAAGATGTGTTAGGAAGACAGCTGGTTGGGGTTCGATTGGAGAAAAACGAGGCGGCTTCGACTGGCCCGTGGAGCCTGTCACCCATTCTTTATCCTGAAGCCAAGGCGGTGCGCGGCGATATCGGAGTGGTGGTGGCACCTGGCTTCCGAGCGACCGTCGGGACTAGTGAGCTCCTGGTGGAAAAACCGTTGTCCTACTTTCCGCGACCTGTTCCGAATCTTCAGCAGGCGTTTCGCATTCGCGAACCCGGTTGGAAAGCCACACTGCAAATCGAACAACTGGAACGTAGCATTCAATCCGATGTCTTTCATTTGGTTTCGTTAAGCCAAGGCGTTGTGTATGGCAGTGCCCTGATCAACTATACGGTTACTGGTGCTCCCGTTGCCGAATTGCAACTCAAGATTCCAGCTGTTTTAGCAAACGTCACCGTCGATGGGCAGGATCTGCGCACTTGGCGGCGCGATGGGGAGACGCTGATCGTGTCGTTGCAACAGCCAATCTTAGGGGCGTATACGTTGCTGGTCACGTTTGAAGAAAAGCCAAACGCCGCAGATGGATCGTTTCAAGCGGGACTGGTGACGCCGCTTGGTGTGCAAGGTGATCGCGGGTATATCGAAGTGGTAAGTCCCGTTCAAGTCGAAATGGAATCGTTACTGGTTTCAAGCGAACTGCTAGTACTTGATCCTTTGGAATTGCCAGCCGAGTTTCGCTTACTAAGCACTGCACCTGTGTTGGGGACTTGGCAATACACTCAACGCCCCTTTGATTTGCGATTGAAGGTCAATTGGTTCGACCCTGGTACAACCGCGTCGCAGATCGTCGAATTCTCCGAAGCTAATAGTCGTGTTTCACAAGATGGCGAATTGGTCACCGATCTGTTGTACTACGTGAAATCACGAGGACAAAGAACACTCAGGTTGCAATTGCCAAGCGAGCCTGTTCGATTGTGGGCGGTGTCGGTCGATGGACGCCCGGTGACGGCTCGACAAACAGGCGACGAGACGTTGATCCCGCTGCCAGGTGGCGCGGATCCGAACGTACCGATTGAAGTCAGCTTGCGGCTTGGCAAACCGGCCAGCGACAAAGACCAAGTCTCATTGACGTTGCCTAAAGTGTTTACACCTGTCCTGAAGACCCAATGGAATTTGCAAGCCGCAGAAAATCACGTGTTGATTCCGACCGGGGGTTCCGTGGAGCCCACAACGCCTGTGGCATGGCCCAACGGATTCGATTGGCTTGCGGGGCGTGGTCTGATTCCCTTCATCACGTTGGTGGCGTTAACCATCATGATGGTTATGGTAAAATTGACTACGATTCGATTGTTGGCGTTGGCGCTTGGGATCTTCGTGTCTGCTGCTGCAGCTTGGGATGCATTCCAGCAGATCGCGCCTGCCGCACCTCTGCAGCTTAGTCTTCCGATCTTGGCTTCGGGCGAGAGCGTCGGGTTGGAGGTAGACAATATCGCAGCCTGGCGAGCTTACTTGTCACTACCGGGGATGGTATTGGGGCTGGTTGGGTTCTTGCTGTTTCTGTTGGCGTGGAGAATTCGCGGGGTCCGGTTGCGTGGGTTCTTTTTTTGGTTAGCCATTGGGTCGATCTGCGGTGGTGTTCTGCTGCAATATCAAGGAGCCCCTTGGTTCTTCGGCTTGCTTTCGCTTTCGATGCTTCTATTTCAGTTTCTGCCCGAAGTCATCGCGTGGAATAAGGCGATGCTAATCTCCAAGGGAGCCACACCTAACCCTACCAACCAACAAGACTCTTCTGTGGATGGCAATCAAGGTTCTGTGGTTACGAGCACGGTCCTTGCTTTTTTGGTTGGCTGCTTATTGATGGGGTCCTCAAATCGTCTGCTAGCTGCAGAGGAACTTGGAGGCATCCCTTCCGCGAGTTCACTTGTGCAAAAATGGAATGTTTCGAATCGCGACAAGCGACTCACTGCTTCCGCCGACATTACGCTTTCAGGTCTTCCTGGCGATCGCTTTGTGCTCCTGCGAGCCCCGGCTGTTTTGACTCAATTCAATGGGCCTGGATTGCGATTGAGTAAAGTCGAACTGCCCAACGAAGCGGCCAAATACATCGTCACGATCCCGGCCCTGGAAGAGGATGCAGCGGGCATAGCACCCGACGGTGTTCTAACCCCTAAGACTTTCACGGCCACCTTTCAATTTCAGTTGGAGGCCATTTCAGCCTTAGAGGGTATTCCGGTTTTGACTGGCAGTGCCACACTTCAGCAGATCGAATTGAGCCACGATGAAGTGTCATGGGAGGTCGAATGCAAATCGGCAGCTCGAATCGAATCAGAGAAAGTGGATGGTTCGAACGGCTCGACAGCCAAGGTGAATATCCTGCTTGGTCCTGGCCCAGCAACTATTCTGATGCGACCTCA
>CAITIF010000790.1 GCA_903892365.1 uncultured Pirellula sp.
ACGCCGTGCTAGAACCGGATTTGATGGAGTGGGATAATGGTGAATTCGAAGGCAAAACAAGTATCGAGATTGAACGCTCGCACCCGGGTTGGAACCTCTTTCGCGACGGTTGCCCCGGTGGCGAATCACCTGGAGAAATCTCCGACCGAGCCGACAGGCTAAAATCGAAATTAGAAAAGCTTCAAGGCAATATAGCCATCTTCACGCATGGCCACTTTGGGCGAGTTCTCGGAGCGAGATGGATCGGTCTCTCCGTCGAGTTCGCAGAACGATTGCTGCTGGATACCGCCTCACTCAGCATTCTCGGATACCAACACGACGACGCAACGCAACAAGTCATCTCACTTTGGAATTCCCGTCCAGGCGACAGATAGCTTCCTTGAAACTGCCTTCGAAGTCGTCACTCTATTATTGTGCAGTCCAGCCGCCGTCGACATACAAAGCATTGCCTGTCATGAACGACGATGCATTCGAAGCCAAAAAGAGAGCCGCGCCGCAGATCTCGTCCAACTCGCCCCAACGCCCCATTGGTATATTGGCCACAAAGGCGGCGTACTGAGCTGGGTCATTAAGCAACGGCCGGTTCATTTCGGTGGCGAACGGACCGGGGCACAACGCGTTTACAGTGACACCTTTCTTGGCCCATTCGAGCGCTAGAGTTCGCGTCAAACCCAGCAGGCCTGCTTTGGAGGATGCATAGGGGGCTCGGCCTGATATGCCAATCGCTGACAAGATCGAGCCGAAATGGATGATGCGTCCCCAGCCCCGTTGTGCCATCGGCGGGCCAAAACGCTGCGCCATCAAAAAAGGTGCTTTTAAATTGACATCGACAACATCGTCCCAATTTGCCTCCGACAGTTCTGCAACGGGCCCTCGAATATTCAACCCGGCACTATTCATCAAGATGTCAACGGAGCCAACTTTCTCCGTCGCTTCATGAAACAACCGCTCGACGTCATCCACCCGAGTGACATCGGCCGCCATTGCCATAGCCGTGCAGTCGACTTCGCTCATGAGCGCGCCCGCAGCATTTTGACATTTTTCAAGATTCCGACTCACTAACACAACCTTGGCTCCGGCTTCAGCCAGGGCTTTTGCAATCGTCAGGCCAAGCCCCTGCGAACCTCCGGTGATCAACGCGGTACGACCCTTCAATCGGAACTGATCTAAGACGTGCGGCATAGTAGCTTTAAATTCAAAAAGGGGAGCAGGAAAAAGAAAGTGGATAACGGTCTACCAATGCATCACAAAGCCACCGTCGACGTTGATCGTTTGGCCTGTGACTTGACCGGCCCGTTTCGAAGACAAGAAGACTACCATGGAGGCGATATCGTCAGGAGTTTGCCAAGTGCCCATCGGCACGACAGCTTTGATTTTTCGATCGGTCCACGCTTCGTAACTAAGCCGTTCCGATTCCGGGGCCTGATCGTACCAAGCTTGCCAAACAGATCGATTGAGCGGGGTTCGCACCATCCCAGGGCAAATCGTGTTAACTCGAACACCATGCGGTGCAAGATCTTTGGCCAGGCACTGTGAGAAATTGATGTTCGCAGCTTTACTGGCACTGTACGGAGGATCCGTTTGCGAACCAATCTGACCCGCCACCGATGCCAGAAACACCATCGTCCCTCGCCCAGCAGCACTAATCTTCGGAGCGATCGCGTGCGCGACATGAACCATCCCCATGATGTTCATTTCCAAAACACGAGGCCAATCGTCGGGCTTCATGTTGGTGAAAGGGAAGCCAAACTTCCCGGAGCCGATCGCAGCGCAGTGAACCAAATGATCGACTCGTCCCAGTTGATCCATCGTCATCTCCGCGGCCTTTGCAACGGATTCAGAACGCGTCACATCCACCTGCAGACAATGAACTTGGCAGGCATATTGGGCGGAAAGCTGCTGAGCGATCTGGGACGTATCCGGCGACACGTCCCACAGCATGACCGACGCCCCTTCCGCAAGAAAACAATGAGCTGATGCGAGGCCAATCCCGCTAGCTCCACCCGTGATGACAGCGACATTCCCCTTGAGTTCTAATTCCATAATTTAACTTGAGTACGAGTGGTTGAGCGAGAGATCGGCGATGAACATGAATTCAAATACAGCGTCAACAATTCAGTCTGCTGCCTTCCCTATCAAAAATCGAGTTGGTTTGGAATCATGGATAGGTACCTCGAAACAGCACAGGTTGCCAAGCATCTTGAATCCGATGGCAACGTCGTCGATCAGTACTTGAACTTCCTGACCGCGTAATGGGGGAGGGACTTGAATACAAACCTCCTGAATCCCTTTCACGCCAGACAGGCTACCTGTTACACCATTGTCGCTATAATTGAAATCGATCTTTCGTGATTGAGCGATCCTGATTCCCGATTGCCCAAAGCCAAGTGAGTACCATTCTTCAGGAACGCAGGGGTCTACATGGATTACTCCTTTGGGATCGATGGTCATTCCAAGTAAACACTCTTGCACAATCGTCGAAGCGTAGACGGCTGGGTACTCGGAGTACTTTGGGACATTGGCTTGTGATTCATCGCC
>CAITIF010000791.1 GCA_903892365.1 uncultured Pirellula sp.
CAAAATGATAACTTGCTGAGTTGACGACATCGACCGAAGAAAGAAAAGCAGGCCTAGCATAAAAACAGCTAAGCCAATCAAAATGGCAAGGCTCAGCAAAAGGCTAGATGCTTGGTCGACCGAGTTGGTCTTCATCGACGTTTCGTCAATGTCCAAGACGCTGCTAGATTCACCAACGGATTGAGATTTTTCGGCCATAAGGTTGCAATGATTCCTGTTCCAGGAGCAAAATCAAATTCGAATCTTGTGTACGATCAATCTACAAAAACGTAATCAGGTCGAACGCTCAGATACCAACGTTTCCACTGCAAAGATGCCTTCGCTTTGTCCTGGTCCGTCAACTTATCACGCTTGGGCAAATGATAAGTATCCAGCTGACGCGAAATGATGCGCAGCGATTGCTCCGCAAAAAACGGCACACGAGGATCCGGATCGGTAAGCGCATAAATCAAAGCCGGTACCAAGTCCAGATCATCACCTCGCCCCAACATTTTGGCAGCAATCTGACGCGCCTTGTAGTCTTTGGCATTCAGCAAACGAACGAATCGATTCAGTTGTTCCTTGCGTTGCTTTGGATCGCTGGCCAACAACATCCTATCTGGAGCTAGACCATCCTCGCCCTCTACTTTGCTGTCATCCTCCAGCATTTTTAAAGCATCGTCGATCGAATTGGTCGCGTTCTTGTTGACGATTTTGTTTCCGCTGATCGTAATTGACCCCACGTCATCCGGAATCTCCCCGATCCCCTGATTCATCGCTTCGCTCAAGTCTCCAATGGCCTTTTGAGTGCTTCGAATCAGAAACAACAAACTGAAAGACGTGGCAACATTGGGCGGGATGAACGAGCTTGCGTCGTCCTTCTTGTTTCCCCAAGAGCCATCTGCACCTTGGGAAGCCTGCAGCATTTTAACCCCTTCGTTGTACCAGTCCGGACTTTTGGTCTGTTTCCCCTTGGTTATTTCAAGAAACGACTCGTAACGCTCCTTGCTGTAAACATAGTAGTAATGGAAGTTAACATCTCGAGTGTAGGGATTTGCAGCAAACCAAGCTTCACTCCGCTTGCTCGATCCTTCGATCTTCGTTTTATCAAACGATACTTTTTTTCGTTCCGCTTCCGGGATGACTCGCCGAAAGGCCAAGGGTACGATCCCTTCTTCCTCTTGATTTTCAACCATTTTACTCCGGTACATGCCCAGCAAATCACCACCGATCAACATCGCTGATAAGCCTGCAGCTGTCAGAGAATTGGTGACGCCTCCCTGAGTCGTGGAGCCGCCATCGTGCATATAGGGCCAACCGCCGGACTGCTGCTCCTGAGCAAGCAAAAGAAAATTAAGCGTTCGGATCACCGCTTCGTTCGGAACCTCGATACCAGTTTGGTTCATGGTCCAAAAGGCGAGCATCACATATTGAGTTTGAGAAATATCCCCAAATTTTTCGTTCCCGCCGGTGGTATAACCAAATCCACCATTTGGCTTTTGGATACGAAGTAGATAGTCGCGAATTTGCTTGGTGGCTTGCCCATAGGTATCCACGTTGACGGAAGGAAGCAACATCCCTGCAACGGACATAATATAGGTGCTCTTTTCCTCGGGGCGAAACGATGGCAATGAAACGGCATGTGCCAATTCAAGGGCCTGAGCAACTCCGGCCTTCACGAGAGGATGCTCTGGATCGCCGGTCACTTTGAAGGCACATAAACCAACGACCAAAGCCGGCCCCTCCCCGCCAAAACCAGCAGTCCGACCACCACCTGCACCGCTTTCCAAAAAGGCCATACCTTTGTTGACCATCTCCTGCACGACGGGATGATCTGGGTAAAACTTCTGAGCAACCGCTCTGGAACCAGAAAAGCACTGGATTACGACCACGACAAGCAGAAAGTAGGCAGTATTGCCACGATGAACCATCCACTTAGGCCAAACCGAATTGTGCGTCAAAATTCGAATCCTTGAAAACCAACGATTAGGGGCCGCGAAATGCCAAAGGCAATTGGGACGACATATCGTATTTAGCAGGGAAAATTAAAGTGAAAACAAGATTCGTCGTCGAGCGTTTCGCACGAAGAACATGCTCTCGCCCTCAAGTTTAGACTATCTGCATGCAACCTGGAAGACAAATGCTGCTAGCTCGAATTGACAAAGTCGCAAACCGGAAATACATTAGCGGTCCCCCGATTGGGAGGTTAGGTAGCTCAGTTGGTAGAGCAACGGACTGAAAATCCGTGTGTCGCCGGTTCAAGCCCGGCCCTGACCACTAATAAAACCCAGGTGCTCCTGGGTTTTTTCGTTGATGGATCCAACATCATCCGGAAACATTTTTTGTTTCCAGTTCCCCTATGCCAATCATTCTCGGCAATCTCTTCCTCCCTTCTGCCCATCCTACCCTCCGACGTGCTTTCAAAAGGCAAAACAACTAGGCCTTAAGAATGTGGGCCTTAACAAGCGATAGCGGCGATAGCGCGGTTACGGCAAGCACATTCAGACCCCCACTGCCCCCATCGAGCACCTCAAACCCGCCTCGGTGAGCCCACTCGTTCACCGAATTTTTCCGCCTTAGACTTAAATGACTCGGTTTTGATTCCATCCCGACGCTTCAGAGCATTGTCATTCCCCTGGAGGTGACCAATAGGCAGTCATGAGTACCATCCCTCAATCCAATTCGGCGGCAACCCTCCATGTCTCTTCAGCCAATTTGTCAGAACGGGGGGTGCCTTCATCAGCTACAACACGGTGCCTGGCTGGCACTTTCGTGGCATGTTGCGAAGCATGATGCTTCAGCATGTTGAAGGACGCGATTATCCACAAGCCAAAACAAGCCAGGCTCGGCCCCTATTGAAATTTCTCGCCGAAGCCAACGAAGGGAGCAATTCCATGCACGCGGCTTTCTACCAAAGCGAAACCGTTGCTTTCGACAAGCAACCGGATCAATACGTTTATCAGGAGTACCTTGAAGCGTATAACAGAGCGTACTACTTTAAAGAGTTCGTATCTGAAGCCCAAAAACACTCGCTTCAGTTTCTTGGCGAGTCCGATCTTCCATCCAATTGGATTGGCAACCTGAACGAAAAAGCCAAAAGCAAACTCGAAAAGATAAACGACTTGGTTCTTCGCAGTCACGACATGGACTGTATTAACAACCGGACATTTCGCGAGAGTTTGTTGGTTCACTCCGATACAAAAATCGACCTAAACATCTCGACCGATCTGTTAGCTTCTGCTCGCTTTTCAGGCAGCTTCAAAGAGACGGAACCTTCTGAAAATCCAAATCCAACGGCAGAGAACAAACCAAAGTGCTTCAAGCTCGCATCAGGAAGAGTTCTGACCACTTCCGAACGCTCGACGCAGCTCGTAGCGGAACTTTTGGATCAAGTGTTCCCGTGTTCGCTACCAATCGCCGAATTGCACCGACAAATCGAAGATCGATTGGAAAAGCAATCCATCCCTTCCAAAATTGAATTAAAACAACTTGCAGCTTCCATGATCCAATGGTCTTTATCTGGTTGGATTCAGTTTCGATTTTTGGATGACCGTATGAAGAGTAACGGATTCCATAAGCCCAAAACAACCACTTGGGCTCGTAGCCAAACCCGAGCAGTCGACCTTGTCACCAACCAAGCGCACAATGTCGTTCGGATCAGCGGCGAGGATCGCTTGGTGCTTCCCATGCTCGACGGAACTCGCGACATGGATTCGCTTGCGAACGAAATGGAACTGCTGGTTCGATCGGGAGCTATTAACTTGATTTTTACGGACCAGAACAAAAATCTTAAGGGGAAAGAACTCCATAGGCATGCAGCGAGGCAGATGGTTGAACGCCTCGCTGCTAACTCCTTCCTGTTGCCCGATCTCAATTAGGTTTCCTGAGCCCCCTCTGTTCTGCAACGCTTGCAACGATCGTATCGAATGCGCCCCTGGATAGGATGCAGGTATCGCAATTTCCGCCCGGAATCGGTGCGGGTGCATCGTAGCGACCTACGCTAGTTTTGGGTTCGCGGCCGTGCGTATCCCAAAGCCAAAATGTTTGGCAAATTGCACCAACCGACTTTGCTGCACCATGCCTCCCGAGAATGCCGCGTTTGTTCCAATACGCATTTGCAATATGCTTGCCGACCGTACTTGCTTCTCGCATATGCTTTGGCATCGTTTTCATACGCCCTTGCAACCCAAACCCTTTGCGATCGCGGTCGTATCCATCGCACTTCTGTGCTTGCTTTGCGTGGCTGCACTAAACTGGTTGGTAAACCCGTACCGCCAATACTCTTCGCATTTACTTGCTCCCTTAATTCGAGATTCCCGAAGCGAGAAAGTAGCTTTATTCGAACTGCAACATTCCACAACGGAAGGCCTGATCTTAGGCTCCTCGCGGACGATGAAGTTCGAACCCAGCTACCTTCATGCCCGAACCAACCTTCGCTACTTCAATTTCGGAGTCAATCATGGACGTCCCGAGGACTTCTTGGCGATCGTGCAGTTCTACAAAAACTCCACCGGACACTTTCCAAAGTCAGTTCTGATCGGAGTGGATGTCGCATCCCTCAACGATGTAGTACCAAATGACGCTCGGCTTGTCGCAGAACCGAAGCTCTATTCCTGCGTTCGCAACAAAATCCCCTGGGCAGAAGAATACGATCGCTTGAGCCAGTTATTCAGTTATCAGCAATTCGTTTCAAGCATCAAGTCGCTCAGGAACTGTTTCGTTGCGAACGCTTCTGAAGCGGTGAAGAAACCCATGGAAATCTACGATCCGGATGGAGTGATCCAATACCTGAAACGCCAGGCCGAACGGAAGGAAGGAAAATACGACTTTGAAAAAGCCATTCAACACGATCAAAAGGAACTGATGTCCGTATTCGGTAATATGACCAAGCTTTCACAACGACGGCTTGGATACCTGAAGGAGGTTGTCTCGCAATGCGAACAACAAGGATGTCAAGTAACATTGTTTCTTACCGCTCATCACCCAACACTAAGAAGCACTCTTTCTCGCAAAACCGATTTTGAGCACTTCGAGCGCGATGCCAAAATCACTCTTCAAAGAATTGCAGACGAATGTCAGGCTCGATTTGTGGACCTGAGTACCTTGGACACATTTGATGGCGATCCGAATGAATTCGTTGATGGCATCCATCCATTGGAACCCAATACGAGATTGATGATCGATCGCCTTTTCCCGAAATCACCGGAGGCACAATATGCTATTCAATAGCTATGTGTTTATCCTTCTATTTCTACCCTTGGTACTTATTGCTTGGTGGTCGCTCGCGCACTGGCCGCAAGTGCGTCTTTGCTTCTTGGTTGGAAGCAGTTACATATTCTACGGTTGGTGGCACTGGGAGTTTACTCTCCTGCTACTAGCATCTACGTTGGTGGACTACTACGTTGGGATCGGCATCCATCGCTCTCGAACAACATACGCCAAGCGTTGGCTATTAAGCCTATCCCTAGTAAGCAATCTAGGGATGCTCGCCTACTTCAAATACTGCGGGTTCTTTGCAGAATCGATGAACCAGCTATTGGATGCCTTACGATTTGGGACCGTAATGAACGTTCCTGAAATAATCCTTCCAGTTGGAATTAGCTTTTACACATTCCAGACCCTTACTTATTCGATCGATCTTTACCGTGGCCAAGTGAAGCCCGCTCGTAGCTTCCTGCATTTCGCAGCGTACGTTTCGATGTTCCCACAGCTCATTGCGGGCCCCATCGTTCGGTACAGCGACGTGGAAAATCAAATGCAGGAACTAGGCAAATCGCCCGACTGGAATCAACAATGCCACGGTCTCTGGTTCTTCGTCGTAGGAATGAGTCAAAAAATTCTCATCGCCGACTCGGTGGCCAAGGTAGCAACCCCTCTGCTTGCCACCCCAGAAGCGCTTCAATTCGTTACTGGCTGGTCAGCTTTACTCGCATACACCATGCAACTCTATTTTGACTTCGCTGGTTACAGTAATATGGCGATTGGTTTGGGAATGATGCTTGGATTTTCGTTTCCGCAAAACTTTGATTCGCCGTACCAAGCAACGAGCATTCAGAACTTCTGGCGCCGATGGCACATGACCTTGTCTTCCTTCCTTCGGGATTATCTGTACATTCCGTTGGGAGGTAATCGATTCGGTAAACTCATTTCGTACCGCAACCTGATCGTCGTCATGTTTTTGGGCGGCTTCTGGCACGGCGCCGGATGGACCTTTATCCTTTGGGGGTTGCTGCATGGATGCCTTTTAGTATTGAACGGACTGTACCGCGAACATATCGGGATCGTGTTTCCGAGGCCGATCGCGATTGCTTTCACCTTTTTATGCGTGATGCTGGGATGGGTTCTGTTTCGATCGACGGATCTCAATATGGCCATGCTTTGGTATCGAGCCATCTTAGGCCTGAATGGAATCGAACGGGATTTGTCCTTTGGTACCCTGGCGACCCTTGGTTTTGGAACAACCGTGTTTGCATCCTTGTTCTGTTGGTTTGCGCCCAACACATGGAACTACCGGCCAAAGTTTTCGCTTGGCACAGCGATCGTCTTAAGTCTCGTTTTCGTCCTTTGTGTCATGCGATTTGATGCCGAGAGTCCGTTTCTTTACTTCCAGTTTTAGTGAATTTTAATGTTACGAGTTGAATGCATTCGCGAGCTTGATTCTCTTGATTCGATCAAGAACGATTGGAATCGTTTGTCGATGGGAATGACAATGCGTCGACCTAGCTGGCTGATGTCATGGTGGGAGGCCTATCAGGAATCGTATCGTCTTTACGTTCTCATAGCTCGATCCGAAGACAACCAAGTTCGCGGTATGATGCTTTTGGCAGAGACCAACAATCTCCTTACCGGTTCCACTCTTGTCTTCATGGGGAGTGGTAAGGTGTGTTCCGATGAGCAAGGGATCCTGTGCGAGCGAGGCTACGGTATGGCGGCGGCTGACGCGTTTGCCAATTGGCTGTCGAACTCCTCCGAATGCAAGTCATGGGACAATTTGAATCTCGATGGCATTCGCAGCAATGATCGTGTCATGCAACGCTTTGGCCAGACACTATGCTCGAAAACTCAGGGTATCATCACCTATCGACCTAGCCCCTATTGCTGGAAAGCGTCGCTCGACGGGGGAATCGAAACCTACTTTTCACGGCTTTCGAAACGAGCTCGAAAAATCCTCAAGAACGCTTCTACGGAACTTGTTTCGGGCCGAAGCCAATTTCATGTCGCCGAATCGCTTGATGAAGCCCAGCGTCTATTGCCAGAGATTTCTCGTATTCATCAAATGCGATGGAAGGAACGAGGGATTGACGGGTGCTTCACCGAAAAGAAATTCACGAACTTTCTTGAAAAAGCCACCAAAGCCTTATGGGATGACCCATGCACATTGAATCAAGACGGGTCAAAAGGCATGAATTCGTCTTTGAGCAATCGAGTTCACATAGCCACACTCCAGATCGGCGGCCAATCCGCTGCCGGGGCAATTTGCTTTCGTGATCGAAATTCACTGAGCGTGTATTTAACTGGCATGAATCCTGACTTTGCCGACGTCAAACCAGGCTGGCAACTACTCTATGGCTGTATTCGGCATGCGATCTCGCTCCAATGCGATTCGATCGATTTTCTTCGTGGCGATGAAGAGTACAAAGGGCGATTAGGTGCGATACCGTCCATGCAACAACGCTGGGTCATTCCCTCGCGGCGCTGGCTTTCCAAACTGCGAGTCGCAACTTATCTCGCGGCATCGGAAGTGAAATCGTGGTGGCGATCACCCACAATCGCGACTGCGACTACTTCGGCGAAAACAACAGCAAATTCTGTTGAGCGGACCTAAAGCGAACAGCAGGCAATAACCTAGCCGTTGAGTACTACTGTTGCACTGGCCCCGGTTGCACTGGCCCCGGTTGCGGAGGGATCGGTTGAGGCGGAGCAGGTTGAGGTTGACCACCGCCAAACAAGCCTCCAGCACCAAAGCCGGGGATTGGAAGACCTTGAAAATTTGGTAACTGAGGCATGTTCTGCTGCACCCCTTGCTGCATTTGCTGCACACCTTGTTGAAACGGACCAAGCTGCTGCGATAGAGGTCCGAGAAGTTTATTGAGCCCCTTATCGATCTGCTTCTGAGCCACCCCTTGAAGGGCGGATGTCGCTAACTGCTGCCCCAGCGAGGTGAAACTGCTCAAGTCCATCTGCGGGCGCTGGATGTTTCCTCGAACGGGAATTTGAATTTGCTGGCCGGCCAACGATTGCAACAAGGGGGTCTTTTCCACCCAATCTTTCAAAATGGGAACCGCAGCAATCAGTTCCAATTGACCATCAATCCCCACGGACCCCGAAGTGTTGATCACAACATCCCCTGCTTGTATTTGCATGTTTCGATGCGCAACGCGTCCGTCTTGAACGTCAAAGTTGATTTTCTGCTCTGGCAATTGAAGCCAACTGGTAGGCTGTCCTCCACCGTCCGCGGCACCTGCACCTTTTCGAAGGGCTCGAACTTGATTGACCAACATGAGAAGCTGATCAGCTAACGGACCCGGCCCCACATTGGCGCCGTGCACCATCAATTGGCCCTTCACCGTCTGACGCTTCCAATCGGTGGGTACAATTGCCGCTTCGTCGATTTGCAAACTCAAATTTCCGTTCACACTAGTCACATCCGCAAGCAACGGAGCAACATACTTCAGCCATCCTTGGCACATTTGCTGAGTGATCGCAACGTTGTCGATAACCTTCTCGGGACTTTGAGTGATCACGATTGGATTGCCGGCCATATCCCCGTCCAAGTTCCAACGGAGTACTCCTTGCGATACTGGTATCTCAGCTCGTGACAGAAAGCGTCCGTTTTCGATTCTTAACGGAACATCCGCCGACCCAACCGCAATCCCAACCACATTCGCTTCGTCCCAACCGATCTGCGATTTGGCCTGCAAGGAATCGGCCCAATTACCGCTCGCGCTTGAAGTCCAAGTTACTTCGAGCGGCTGAGTCTTTTGCCCCTTCACCGCCAAGTAATCACCTGTCCACGGTTTCAATCGCTGTGCGACTCGAGCTGCGTCGTACGCAATGCTGCCACGTGAAACGATCTTTGTCTGCTGTTCTTGAGTGGTCATCACGGTTTGACCACCATATGCTATCCATTCGGTTAGGAGTTGCGAATTCGACACGTCCAACTTACCCGAACTGATTTCGTAACTTCCGTCAACGATCATTTTGGCTTGTGGTTCTTCCCACAACAACGTGCTACCTGTATTGCCAGATGAACGAGCGCCTCCCGTGCTGACAAGCTGAGTAGCAGTTCCGTTGGCTACCGCCTGAGTCGCGCGAATGTTTTTCGCATCGGTGACCATTTTCCAAACCAATTTCTTGGGATCTACTTCCCAGCCAATCTGGCCTACCACGTCCCCTTCCAGCGAGATTGGATTACCGGCTGCGGTAGGCGATTCGAAACGTATCGCCGACATCAACTTCGTTGGGTCAACGCGATAGCCCGCGTTTCCTTTTCGAGCCAATTCACGACCTGCAACCGCTTCATCACGAGCCTGGAGCGCGAACGAGCTTGCCTGGACGAGAAGATTATCCACTTGCAAACGGGTGATATTCTGGGAGTCGACACGACCATTGAAATTTCCGACCATGCGAGGTTCTTGGAAGGTGGTTTCGCCGCTACGGACCATGAATGGTTCGGTAACAAAGTTAGCTTGAGTCACTTCAATATGGCTCAGGTCTAAAACCCCACGAGCGTCGAGTTCGCATTTTCCACCAAGCACCACTCCAGGATCTACCCCTGCAAACAACTGCCCGCGCCGTTGCC
>CAITIF010000792.1 GCA_903892365.1 uncultured Pirellula sp.
GTTCGTTTGGTAGGCATGGTAGGGAAAGATTGGCCCGTTGCCTACTCAGAATTGCTGGAGTCGCGAGGAATCGACCTTGCCGGACTAATCACTCATCCCACTTTTGATACCTATTTTTGGCACGGCAGATACACCGAAGATTTACAAGATCGCGAAACTCTGGCCTTCGAAATGAATGGATTCGACCAGTTCCATCCAGCGTTGCCCAAAGAGTTTTGTAACAGCCAGGATGTATTTTTGGGAGCCGCTTGCCCTGCGGTGCAACTGAAGACACTCGCACAATGCACCCGTCCTAGATGGGTGGTTGCGGATACCGTGGACGCCTGGATCGAAACCGCTCGAAAAGATCTCGAGACATTGCTCCCGCAAATCGACTGCCTGCTGGTCAACGACAGTGAGGTTCGGCAATGGAGCGGAATTCACAACTTAGTTCGAGCCGGAAAATGGCTCCTTACTCAAGGTCCAAGCAAGGTGATTATCAAAAAGGGGGAGCACGGCTGCCTTTTTCTGGACAAGCATTCCGTGATTCCATTCCCAGCATTTCCATGCGAGAATGTGATAGACCCAACGGGCGCTGGTGATTCCTTCGCGGGGGGAATGATGGGCTACCTCGCGAACCAGGAATCAATCGATCGCAAGTCAATCCTCCAAGCTATCCAAATGGGTACCATCATGGCGAGTTTCACTATCGAAGATTTTTCGGTCGATGGCCTGCTCCGAATTTCCAGGCAGGACGTCGAACGAAGGCACCACGCATTCTCACAGAGCTTTTCATGAGTACCCAAACCAGCCCTAGTGATCTTCGAGCCGAGAACCGAGCGGTCTTGCGATTGGTCGCTTACATCTTCGGCGTTGTTTTGGTGAGCAGCTTTCTGCTTGCCTTGAATACCGGAATGTTCTTCGCCTTGTCGCAGGGGGTCAAAAGCTTGCTGCCGAGCGTGGACGGCTTATCCCAGCTGATTCAGTTCGCAAATTACATCTGCCCTGTAATATTGCTGTACCTGGAATGGTATGCCTGGGACGTGATCAGTTCCCGTAGACTGCCTTCCAGAGTGTCTTGATCCCGTTTAGGTGTGCAAACCAAAGGTAGCCAACACGGCTGCGGCAGGCAGCATGCTACATCACACAGCACCACCGAGGTCAAGATTCGCTTACGATTCGCTCGATTCGGGTTCAGGCTTCGAACGCAACTTAACCATGGTGACTTGATTACCTGATTCGTTGTAAATTGCTTCGCTCATCAATTCACGCATCAACATAACACCGCGACCGCGTGGCTTGTCTACCAATTCATCTTCCGTGGGGTCGGCAACATTGCGATGGTCAAATCCTTCACCTTCGTCTTGTATCATCATGGTCACCTTTTCTGGGGTGACCTGAAAGACAATGTGAACAAGCTTGCTTGGGTCCCTTTTGTTGCCGTGCTCGATCGCATTGACAACCGCTTCCTCCACCGCCATCTGAATTCGAAAAAGATCCGCTCCTTCCCAGCCGCACAAGCTGAGCGCATTCATTAAATCCTCGATCGCAGCATGCCCAACGTCCAAATCGTTAGCTAAGTGCTGGTCGAATTGCCAATGCTGAGAAGTAGGCATCATGTGCTCAACACCCGAATTACTAAAGTTTGAATGCGGCTATTGCATCAGCTTCGGTTTTACGCAAATCGAAAACTCGGTCCAGTCGCGTGATCGTAAACACTTCTTTGATCTCGGCTCGTAAACCGCAGATTTTCAATCGTCCTGCAGCAGCCTTGACTTTGGTATTAAGGGAAATGAGTTTGTTCAATGCAGCGCTCGACATGAATTCCACACCTTCAAAATTCAGGAGGATCATATTTCGCTTCTCTACGGTCACCAGCGAATTCATCTCTTCGCCAAGCTGCTCAATACTGCCAGAATCAACAATTTTCTTGTCGACAAATCGAACCACGCTAACACCTGAACCGTCATCAATCACACTGATTCGTCTATGAGTCGACATGTTATTTCTCTGCTTTAAGTCAATATGGCTGTGTGGAATAGCAAGACCTGAGTCCGAACAAACAAAATCGGGCGTCCATCTTGCTACGGGGCCCGAACGGCACCAAGTCCGTCTGGGGCCCTAGATTAAACCAGACCTTGCAAACCAGCAATAAACCCTGGCTCGATTATTGGATGTCGACAGCAAATAATCTCAAGCCAGCCTTGGAAAGTCAATTCTTACCAGCTGCTGGTTTGGGCAGGTTCAAATTGGTTGGCTTCTTGATCGGGTAGGGCGAATTGGAATCGGAATTGGATAACGGCTCCGCGATCGATATTCCCATCACCATGGCCAAAATGAAAGTAGTCGCGAAAAACATAGAATAATGAAGCAATGATTGGCCCAGCTCTAATTCCATGGAAAGCATCGAGCCCAACGTTCCTACGACAAACATAAGAACGACAAACACGGCGAATTGGACCGCATCAACCTGGGCGAGCGACTTATTCCCAAGGTAATATGCTAAAAACCAATAGAGCCCCCAGCTGATAGCAAAAACAGCCGCGCAGGCTCCTACTCGCAATAGCCGCTCCTTCCCAGAGTATTCCCCCAATTCGTCATCGTGGAAAAACGTGTACCCAATCCATGCCAATGGAAAAGCCAACACGAGAACTCCGAGGCTAGGCATCCACCATGGAACATCAGAAAATCCCATGCGAGCGTAGATCGCGAAGCCGACCGAACAAACCAACAATACACCGGCTACAAGAAGTTCGATCCCTGACAGTTTAAACTCCGCTCTCTTGAGCGGCTTCAGGACGGCAACACCCTTGGTGTCTTTCGGCCCTGCTGTTTCAGGGGCATGGATGACCACTTCCTGCGACTTGTCAGGAACCACAAGTTGCTTTTTGCACTTGGGGCAAGGACCGGTTTTTCCAGCGTACTTATCGCTGACAGTGAATCGAGTTAGGCAACCAGGGCAAGTGACTGGGATTGGCATAGAGTGCGTTTGATTTGGCTTGGGAGTATCGCAGAGGCGCTTGGTAATTCGACAAAGGCCTATAGTTAAACAGCCCGAGGCACTGGATGCAAGCAGTCGCGCCAAGACCCTAGAGAATTACTTGGCTTTGGCCTTCGCAACGGATTTCCCAGGCCAAAAATTGAGCCAATTGTTGGCGATGCCTTTGTCGACTACCGACCTTTCGCCCCCTTCGGTTTGAACCACTTCAGCGCCGTTTAGTAAGTCGGTAAGTTGTTGAACCGCCAAAGTGATCGCTGCTTTGGGTGCTTGCTCGATCAAGGGTTGGCCATTATTCCGCATTTCTACCATGGTGCGGTAGTCATTCGGAATCTGGAAGAAGACTTCCCGGCCGATGGTTTCCTTCGCTTTCTTCAGACTGATTTGCCCACTCTCTAGCCCAACCCGATTGACGACGACCTTA
>CAITIF010000793.1 GCA_903892365.1 uncultured Pirellula sp.
GCGCCGACGTTCGCACGGAAATCGCGCAGGTGAGAGTTTGAGATTGCACCAAGGTGAGCAAACCGTGGAAAATACAGCGTAAAAACGCAAACAGGCCGACATTTTGAGGCGTCCGCCTGCGGGTATAACCATGGGGTCAAACTGAGTTTGATACCCTTAGTTCAGTTGGTGTCTGTTGGTATCCCGCCTTGCCGCCTCAGTTGGCCGGCAATCTCAGTGAACCAATTTACGAAGCAAATAGCGAGCCAGCTTTTTAGGATTCTTTGAACTTGGCCATAGCGGTTGGAAATCGACGTGTTGACTCGCGTTGGTCACCTAGGCCGACGCGGATTGGTAACGGCGTAAAGCGGCAGCGGCCGGACAAAACATTTGCCAATTGCACGCTGGCAAAACTCGCACCGGTTTGACACGCGGGACTGAGCCTCTGCGATGCCCATGACGTTCAAGACGTGGTGCAAAATGTTGGCACGCAGTGCCTTCGCCCAGTGCCTTTTCTTCTGAGGCGGACATTTGGTATACTACATCCCTACTCTTGACTGGGGTGGTCCACATTGAACGACACCTCAATTCCCATCACTGGTGTACCAAAGCGATTGATCTAAGGCCTCGATCGAGGGGCGTTTTTTGCTTTAGATTTACTTGCTCGGACAAGAAACCCAAAACTGAACTGAACCACTGAAAAGCAGTCCTTAATCAAACTACGAGAAAAGCAAAAATGAATCCACGAACGTTCGTCCCGGTTCTCGCCCTTGCTTTGGCGATGGCCTTCGCAATTAAAGCTAGTTCCCAGGAGGCACTACCCAAGCCCGATCCGGCGTTCAAAGGCAAAATCGGTGAAACCTACAAGGAATCGACCCCAAACTTCCCCTTGCCATTGACCGCCGCGAAAGGCAGCCCCAACGTTTTGCTGATCCTTCTGGATGACGTCGGCTTCGGCATGTGTTCGACCTATGGCGGCCCCGTGCCCACGCCCAATATGGAAAAGCTTGCCAGCAACGGGCTGAAATACACGCGGTTCCATACAACCGCCTTATGCAGCCCGACGCGCGGGGCGCTATTGGCAGGGCGGAATCATCATTCGATCAGCACGGGTGTCATCATCGAAATGGGCACCGGTTACCCTGGCTATACTGGCATCATTCCAAAGAGCACCGCACTGATCTCGCAGATGTTGCGAGACAACGGCTATGCCACCGGCATGTTCGGTAAATGGCACAACACACCTGAACCGGACATCAGCCCCGCGGGGCCATTCGATCGTTGGCCCACTGGTCTCGGGTTCGACTATTTTTACGGCTTCAATCAGGGCGAGACGCACCAGTACTACCCCACGATCTACCGCAACACCACCTGGGTGCCGCAGCCGAAAACTCCAGACCAAGGCTATCACTTCACCGCCGATATGACCGACGAAGCAATCGCCTGGACCCGTAACATTCGGGCAGCCAATCCGGACAAGCCTTGGTTCAACTACTTCAGCACTTCCGGTGTCCACGCTCCGCACCATGCCCCCAAAAAATGGCGAGATAAGTTTGTCGGCAAGTTCGACTACGGTTGGGACAAACAACGCGAACTGACCCATGCCAAGCAACTCGAAATGGGTATCATTCCGAAAGGAACAAAGTTAACGCCGCGATCCAAGGATGTACCGGCTTGGGCTGACCAAAAACCGGAAGCCCAAAAAGTCTATGCACGGCTGATGGAGAACTATGCCGCCTACATGGCCTATACCGACCACGAAGTAGGTCGGCTGATCGATAGCTTGCAGGAGTCTGGCGAACTGGACAACACACTCGTCATGTACGTCGTCGGTGATAACGGTGCCAGCGCCGAAGGCGGGCTCGAGGGAACTTTCAGCGAAGTCGCCAGCTTGCTGGGCGTTCAGCTCGGGTTAGAGAGTACGGCGAAAAAGATCGACGAAATCGGCGAGCCAAGCAGCGAACCACACGTGCCAGTTGGCTGGGCGTGGGCGATGAACGCCCCCTTCCAGTGGACTAAGCAAGTCGCAAGCCATTTCGGCGGAACTAGGAATCCGATGGTTGTCCATTGGCCCAAGGGAATCAAAGCCAAAGGGGAAACTCGTAACCAATTCCATCACGTCATCGATGTGGTGCCGACGATCTTGGAAGCTTGTAAAATCCCCGAGCCGAAAGTTGTCAACGGCATTCCGCAAAAGCCGATCGAGGGTGTGTCGATGCTTTACTCCTTTGATGACTCCAAGGTAAAGGACCGACGGACCACACAATACTTTGAATTAGCTACTAACCGAGCGATCTACCATGACGGCTGGGTCGCATGCAGTGCATATGGTCTCCCTTGGGAAACCGCTGGCCGTGGTGATGGCTTCATGACCGCCCCTTGGGAACTATACAACATCAACGAAGACTTCAGCGAGTCAAATGATCTAGCGAAGAAGATGCCAGACAAACTCAAGGAACTGCAAGCCAAGTTCCTGGCAGAAGCGAAAAAGTACGACGTCTTCCCGCTCGATCCACGATTCTCGGAACGGTTCGACCCAAGCATGAGAGTGTCTGGCAAACCGAAAACAAGCTGGACGTATTTCGGCAATAGCGTATGGTTGCCTGAACCAATCGGTCCACAACTATTCCCACGCGGTCACACCATGTCAGCTGAGTTAACTATTCCTAAGGGCGGAGTCGAAGGTGTCGTGACTAGTGCGGGAGCTTTTTCAGCTGGCTGGTCGCTTTATGTAAAAGAAGGTAAACCGGTGTTCCGCTATACTTTCTTCGAAGTTGCAGATGTGACAATCAACGGAACGGAACCCATACCCGAGGGAAAGGTTACATTAAAGACTGAGTTCGCGCCGGATGGCTCCAAAGAAGGCGGCGGCACCCTCAAGCTTTTTGTGAACGGAAAGCCCGCTGGCGAAGGTAAATTAAAGAGGTCTGCTTTCCGCCATGGACTGGAACCATTCGAGGTCGGTCGCGATTCGATCACTCCAGTGTCACCAGATTACAAGACCCCTTTCGCGTTCACCGGCAGCATCGAGAAGATTACTTTTGCGATAGTAGAATAGTGCCTTGTACCATGATACACGGCATTCCTTGTTCGGCTGTCGATATATGAAATTGTCTGCCCTTGTAAACGAATATCGAGCAAGGGCATTCGATTGCGTTGTGGTACGATGAGCATGACTTCCAAGTGATGCCAGTATTTAACGGAAATGCTTGGCTATCGGTAACACTTGCTCATCGACGATCGTCTTTATCGTTATTACGTTTTCGCGGTAATGATTGTCCTGGATTTGCGCGCATCGAACTCTCCACCAAGTCGCACCGGTTTGACACGCCGGTTTGGGTGACCGGGGGAATTTTACCCAATGGGAAAAAGCACAGGGCATGAGCGCCCGTTCCGAGAGGCCACCTTCGGCGTTGGCCTGCAGTCGCCAGGCGATTCGCCGGATCAAGTAACGCTTGTTTCTGCTCCGGCATTTCTCGCCGACGAGCGATTCGAATTTTTCGACTAGCTTGGAAACGGTCATCGTTTCCAGTTTGGCAATTTCGGCTGCTGTTACCGAGTCCATAAGCACCTCCCGTGGTTTGTGGTATCTCTGCGTTTTCACTCGTGCCAACCGACGCCGATCATGTTTCGTCGGCGTCGTCTGGTTCCCCGACTTCGGGTTGAGACACAGAGAGCCTCAAGTCCGAGGAAACCTCAAGGCTGGAGTCGCCAGAGTTGGCAGAGATTCGGGCTCTTTGATCGAGCACGCGCTGAAGGCCTACAGCCAGGACAGCAGCGATCCGCTCGCGGCGCTGGCTGATCGAAAGATCCGAGAACGAGAGATTCGACATGACATATCCCACCGGGTTGGAAAAGTGCGAGCTGCAAACGATTCAGCTCACCCGGGTTATGTATGCCGTTGGCGAGGGACAGCGCACGTTTCTTGGGAATTACTGATCCAAGATAGACATCTTTTGGTTAAGGTAGTTGACTAAAAAACCACTCACTGAAAGACCCAAACCACTTCTCCACAACAGTCCA
>CAITIF010000794.1 GCA_903892365.1 uncultured Pirellula sp.
AGGAAGACGGTCGACCCTTTGGCTACAAAGCCTGATAGCAGATCGCGAATCGTAACCGAAGCAACTGCGTCAACCCCTTCGAAGGGCTCATCAAGAAAGAGAAGCTTTGGATTCGCTAGCAGAGCGGCCGCAAGTGACAGTTTCTTTCGCATCCCATGGGAATACTCGAGAACGAGCTTCTTGGTTTCCTGTTCAAGCGAAAGCAGATTAAGCATCTCATCACTGCGTTGCTGAATCGTGGTTTTCGTTAAACCGTGAACCCTTCCAACGAACGTCAAGTATTCGACGGCAGTTAAGTTATCGAACAATGCTAAATTTTCAGGCACTACCCCAATGCTGCGCTTCACCTCGAGCGACTCGTTGTTATCGAGCATGTTCTTGCCCAAAACAGAAATCGCACCTTCGGTCGGACTGATCAGTCCCGTTAACATCTTGATAGTGGTTGACTTGCCTGCGCCGTTCGGGCCTAAAAACCCGTAGAACGTCCCGGCTTCCACTTGCAGATCCAAAGAGGAAACAGCAATTCTGTCTCCAAACTTCCTGGTAAGGCTTCGCGTTTCGATTGCAAGTTTTGTCACGGGCGCAGCATGCCAATTCTATAAAGACTTACCTGGTCGCTAATCGGTTTCGCAAAGCCTAGGTTGACTTTGAGAGTTCAACTTGGTGGTTTTAGTCAACCGTAGGAGCGAAACTTTGGCGGTGGGAAACTCTAGAACTGCACCTGGTACTTTTCGGTCAGATTGCGTCGCATGTCGGCTTCCATTTGGTCAATTTTTGCGATGATTTCTCGATAGGCAGTGTTCCCCACGCCCTGTCCCATTGCTTGATACTGGTACGGTCGGTTTACATCATAGTAGACACCGCCATAGACATCTGCATAAGCATTTACCCCTGAGTTGACGACCGCGTCCGTACCGTAACTAATGTTTGCTGTTTGTAAAGCAACCATGTTACCTCGCAAGCCTTTCGCAACGGCGGCACCATAGTTGACCAATTCTTGATCTACGTTGAGCGTTGGAATCGCATCGATCCGATTGGCCATTCGTCCATTCAATTGAGCCCGATCGCCGGTGTTCGATGCAGAATAATCGCGCACACGCTTCACGACTCCAGAAACTTTATCAAAGTAGATTTTGCAAATCGAAGCTGCATCGCTTTCGGTTCCTTGGGTTGGTGATGACGCGGATGCCGCTGGATGCGAATCCGTTGCTTGACTGTGGAATGCAAACAGTCCCAGCAAATCGTCAATGGTTCCTGGACTGATGGTTCCTCGGAGCGAAATCGTGTTTTGCTCTAATGAAGGTTTCCAAGTGGAGGCTTCTGGAATCGATGATTGATTGCGTGACAAAACTTCGACAAAGAAATCTTTGGCTACTGGCAATAGGCTTGAAGGGTTGGTGCTAAAGTCCATACTGATGATGCAATCATCCAAGTTTTTCTTGCTGACCATGACCCGCACACCTTGGATCGTCGAAAGCGTTTTCGCAGCAGCTGCGGTATCCAAAGACTTCATGGATTCAAAGGTCGCGATTCTTTGTTCAATTGCTATGGGAGACCACGAATCTTCCAAATCAATAGCAAGCAGGAGGGCAACGAAGTTAGTGCTTTGCGTCGCTCGGTTTCTCAAATAGGTAGAGACATCGCTGGTCTTTTCATTTCGAAGCCAACGGCTGGCGAGCTTTCTGTCTGCTGGCCGGACCAGTCCCATTTGATTGTTGGCCATTGGAACCAAATAAGATTGGCGAGGGGACCAAACAATCTGTCTGCTCCCTATGGTCTCGACATATCCGTTCAACATTTTCGCGAGTCTGGTCGCATCGAGCGATTGCTTCAAGCTAACGCTTCCAACCTGCCAAAGCATATTCAGCGACTTCAGCTCAAATTCTCCCGCGAGTCGTACTTCACGAAGCCCATCCGGAATGTCATCTGCAACAGGAGTTCCAGCGACAAAGGACTTGATGGAAGGGGCATCCATGTACAAAAAGCAGTTCGCTCGATTGGGGCTCGAAGCTAGTACGCTGCTCATGGAGGCTTCTTGGGCTAAGGCGTCCAGAGGAAACAATACACCAACCCAAGCAATTAAAAGACCAACTCGAAGCCCATTCATCGGAAACTCTTTTCGGAATAAGCAACCCCCAGAAAGGTCGCTCGAAGGAAATGCCATCGTTCAGGAACACTACCGAAATTATGTTTCACTTCGCAGAACAACGCAAGTTAGGAAAAGCCATCAAAACCGCCAACGTTCTTGCATCGGATCTGAAAGAGTCCTTTAACTAAGCAACGCTGCAATCGGTTTTCCATCGTTTGCGACTTTGAATGGCCGGCCTGTCGGGGAGATTACTATCTCTTCTAACGAGAGGCCCAGGGCTTTTGCGATCGTTGCGTTCAAATCGGCAGGTGAAACCCCGTCTTTGTCCACGGAAAAGGCTTCTGCATCCGACGACCCATAGAATTGGCCACCCTTGATACCGGCACCAGCCAACATCGAGGAGAAAACTGCTGGATGGTGATCGCGGCCTACGTTGTAGTTGATCCCTGGCGATCGTCCGAATTCTGTGGTCAGGACGATCAATGTGTCATCCAAAAGCCCCCTAGTTGACAAATCCTTCATAAGATTTCCAACGGCGCGGTCCATGATGGTGGCTCTGGCGGGCAATGCGTTGCCATCAAAGATCGCGGTGTGCATATCCCATCCGCCGCAAGTGACTTCCACGCACCGAACGTTGTTTTCGATCAGGCGGCGTGCTAACAAGCAGCCTTGTCCAAAAGGATCGCGGCCATAACGATCGCGATCTTCATTTTTCTCTTTATTCAAATCGAAAGCCACCAATTCTTCGCTGGCAAGCAAACTGGTTGCTTCTGCGTAAAGATCCGTATAGGTTTTGACGCCGTGGTCTTTGAACCGCTTTTGAAACTTTCGATCAAATTTGTTGATCAATTCGATTCGTTTGTCGAAAGATTTGTCAGTCAAGTACGATGGCGCTTTTGTGTTCTCCAAACCGCGGTTCGGATCGGCGATCGGCAATGGACTAAGTGAAGGATCGAAGAAGCCCGGTCCTGGATGCCGGCCCGATGGGCTGATCATGACCGTGTCTGGGAGCGACTTGCTTTTGCGTCCCAACAACCGCTGCATCCATGGTCCAATCGAAGGATGTCGCTCGGTGGCGATCGATTCGTAACTGGTTCGCATCAAATACTCGCCAGCTTCATGGTCGCCTGTCTGAGTGTTCATCGAACG
>CAITIF010000795.1 GCA_903892365.1 uncultured Pirellula sp.
GATGTGAATCAGCGAAACAGGATTCGGGTAGGTAAAATAGGTTCATTCACCATGTCCGACGGCAGTCATCTATGAGCACGACCACAACCACTCCCCTGTTCTCTGATTGGATCAAGCCGCCCATGGAGGATGCTTGGTTTCTCACCGGCCCGACTGCTTCAGGGAAAAGCCGAGTTGCCATCGATCTCGCGATTCGAATTGATGCAGAGATTATTTCTGTGGATTCGATGGCGGTTTATAAAGGGATGGACATTGGAACCGCCAAACCCACGCAAGAACAGCAACAAATAATCCCCCACCATTTGATTGATGTGGTGGACCCAACGATCGATTACAGCGTCTCCCAATTCGTTATGGACGCTCACACAAAGGCCGCCGAAATTCGTGCACGAGGCCGCCAGGTTTTGTTCGTGGGTGGAACGCCCTTGTATTTAAAGACACTGCTGTGTGGTATGTTTTTGGGACCTGCTGCGGATTGGGACTTTAGGGCCTCGGTGGAAGCAGACGTAGCTGAATTTGGCGTCGAAGCTTTAAGGAAGCGATTGGAACAGGTTGACCCACTGTCCGCCTTCAAGATCTTGCCAGGAGATGTTCGTCGGATGACGCGAGCCCTGGAAGTTTCCAAAGTGACAGGCCGCCCCATGAGCCACTGGCAACACCAGTTTGAACGGATGGCACCGCCAATCGTTCGCAATGCGTTTGTGTTATCTTGGGAAAGGTCAAAGCTGCACGATCGAGTCAATCGAAGGGTGGACGCAATGTTCCAGGATGGCTTGCTAGACGAGGTGAGATCGTTAGTTGATAAACATGGGCAGCTTGGCAGGACCGCATCGCAGGCCGTGGGTTACAAAGAACCACTCCAGTTTCTCTCAGGGGCGATCAGCCAAAGCGAAATGTTGGATCAAGTGAAGGCGCACAGCAGGCAGTTCGTGCGACGACAAGAGATTTGGTTTCGATCGATGCCAGCGATCCGACGTTTATCCGTCGGGTCAGATTCCGATTTGGACGCGATCGCAAGCGTTGCACTGGCGGGCTAGTTCGAAGATTCCCGCGCTGAGCTACAAGAAGCAAGCGGTGAACCAAGTGTCGAACCTTGGCAACGGCGAAATCGTTCCAGCGCAAAGTTGGCTTTGTTGCTTTAATGGCCACCTTTGGCGGGTGCCTCATTGGCCTCGGCTTTTGCTTTCTCGGCCAAGACGTCAGCCTCCGCAGCGAGCGATTTGTTGGACACCAACCGTTCGATTTTCGAATCCGGCTCCTCGAAAACTTCGGAAAGCACAAAGACTTCTACTCGCGAGTCGCTCGCAGGATCTAGATGATTCTCAATGATCCGTGGTTCGGAGTTTCCGGATTGGCTCAATCGAATTCGCCTTGGATCGATCCCTTCATCCACCAGGAACTGCATCACAACCATCGAACGTTTATAAGAAATACTCCAGGCATCCAAGAGCGACTGAGGAGACGCGCTGCCGTTGCTAGCGGCGTGACCGCGTATCTCAACACGATGCTGCTTGCCTTCTAATTCAGGGACCAGGGTCAAGATTGCTTCTCGCCCTACTTCCGTCATCTCGATCGTATTCAGTTCGAATGGAACGATGGTCCCTACGTTGGACTTATCACCTTCGTCCGTCATTTTCTGGGTTTTGGAATCCCCGTCAGACTTCTTTGCACCACGGGCTTTGGCGACGCGACGACTTCCGTTCCCGTTATTGCTTGCGGGCACGATCGATTTCGCATCCATACCCGTCAGGCGTCTGCCGCCTGGATTCTTAAAGTGTTGCGCAACGGCTTCCTTCACTTCGGGTTTTTGCGACGTGAGCCACATCACCATAAAGAAGGCCATCATTGCCGTAACGAAGTCCGCGTACGCAACTTTCCATGCACCGCCGCCACCACTTGCCATGGATTATGCTCCACCCGAATCAACGGCTTTGAATAGTTTTTCTAGATCTTCACCGGAAGGACGTACGTCGCTCTCAAGCCCGCGACGTCCTGTTTCGATAGCCATTTTCGGTTGCATTCCATTGAAGAATCCCTGTAGGATTACGGCAATCGTTCTGAAGTAGGCTGATTCTGCGTGACCAATGCTACCCATCTTTGCCGCGAGAGGTCCGAGGAATCCGTACGAAGCAAGAATTCCAAGAAACGTTCCAACAAGAGCTGCACCCACGTGGTGTCCAATTTCAGCTGGTGGTCCATCGATGTGCCCCATCGTTACCACAATCCCGAGAACCGCTGCAACGATTCCGAAACCTGGCAGGCCGTCGGCTGTTTTGGACAACGCATCGACTGGGTGATGATGTTCGGATTCCATAGCGGCGATTTCGATATCCATCAAGCTACCAATGTCTTCAGGACGAACCGAACCATCAATGACTGGTCCGAAAGCTCCCTTGATGAATTCCGTTGCGTGATGGTCAGCAGCTAGCTTGGGGTACTTTGCAAAGACTGCGCTCTTGTGGGGATCAGCAATATGCCCTTCCAATGCCAACAATCCATCCCGACGCGCAATTCTAAAGAGTTCGTAAAGTGCAGAGAATGTTTCTTCGTAAGATTTTTTACTGTAAGGCGCCCCTTTCAGCGCCTGGATCATGCCAGACACAATTCCTTTCAGCACAGGAAATGGCGACATCACGATAAGAGCCCCAAGCGAAGCACCACCGATCGTAACGAATTCGGAAGGTTGATTGAGTGCCCAGACGTCACCGCCCGCCCACACAAAACCACCGATGACAGCACCGGTTACCACGATACAACCAATAATAACAACCATAACAAGGCTCCATGGAAAGAGATGAACCCAGGTATGTAGCTCGCAAATCATGTGTCTGCAATGTTTGCCTGTCCGCGAAAGCATTAGGAAGGCGAAGAATTTTCCGACAGCAGGATCTGGCGCGATTGTAATGGTATGACTCCACAATTCCATTTGCTCGACAACTCGTCCGGCCTGTTTCCGGGTCTATAATATTCCGAGCTCCCTAACAGAAACTTCCAGGATAGGTCCATGAACGATCCCCAGATTCCGAACCCCAACTTGAACCCTTCCGCAATTGGCGAAGACGAAAAGGCGAGACCCCAGCCCGCTGATGAACCTTCGAGCTCGCTGGAAAGCGACGACTTGGTCGACATGATGCGTCGAACGGTGGATCGATTGCATCTGGATGAAATACCCCGGGGCGATCTCAAGATTCTAAGCAGAACCATGCGAGAATTGCGATACGCTTTCAAAGTGTTTTTGCCATTCCGGCGTATCCGCAAGGTCACGATCTTCGGCTCCGCACGAACTCAACCGGATCATCCAACCTATGTTCAGGCCGTAGATCTGGGCAGCAAGATGGCCAAGTCGGGCTGGATGGTTATTACAGGGGCCGGTGGCGGAATCATGGAAGCGGGCCACAAAGGGGCCGGTAGAGAAATGTCGATGGGGCTGAACATCATGCTCCCATTTGAACAGTCGGCGAATCCATTCATCGAAGGAGACCCCAAGCTCGTAACCCTGAAGTATTTCTTCACACGCAAACTTATGTTTGTGAAGGAATGCAGTGCCGTCATCTGCTGCCCCGGCGGTTTCGGAACACTCGACGAAACCCTGGAAGTCCTAACCTTGTTGCAAACCGGAAAGCAAACCATGTTCCCGTTGGTCTTGCTCGATCAACCCGGCGGCCACTTCTGGAGCGAGCTCGAATCGTTCTTCCGGGACCAATTGCTGGATCAAAAGTTGATTAGCCCCGAAGATGTCCACCTGTATTTGGTAACAGACTGTGTCGATCGTGCCATCGAAGAAGTGACTCAGTTTTACCGCGTATTTCATAGCATGCGGTTTGTGGACGAGAAGCTTGTCCTTCGGATCAATCAAGCATTGACGGTCCAGAAGCTCGAGAATCTCAACACCGAGTTTGCAGATATCTTGGTCTCCGGCATCATCGAACAAACAGGCGCATTGCCGCATGAATCCAGCGAACCAGAGCTGGTAGAACTTCCGAGGTTGGTCATGCATTACAATCGCCGCAGCCAAGGCCGA
>CAITIF010000796.1 GCA_903892365.1 uncultured Pirellula sp.
CGCTTAAGGTTGCTCGATAACCCCCTTCAAATTCCCCCGATTCTTGCAGTGGTTTAATGATCTGGTTTTGAATCACGTCTAATGCATCTTGTAAAGCGATATCTTCGGGAGGCGAAATCTCAATGGTAATCGCCCGTTGCCGTTCGCGATGATTAATCTGCTCAGGGCCACTCGATAAGCGAATATCGGCAACCGATGATAGCGGCACGAGTTGCCCGCTCGGCGTGGCAATAGGCAATGACTCTAAGTCTTGGGAATGCTGCACAACTCTATCGCTAGCCATCAAGGTCACATCGATTTTATCTCCGCCCAAGTAATAGTCGGTTGCATAAGCGCCATCGACCATGGCGTTGACGGCATAGCCAATCATTGACGCGTTCATACCCAGATCTCGCGACTGCACGATTTTCGGCAACACGTGCACCTCAGGACTGGAAAGGTCGAGGCTCGGTACTGGACGAGCTTGTGCTGTTGGGAAAATCTCGCGGGTGCGTCGCAAAATGGTACCGCCGATTCGAACCAATTGTTCTATACCCGGTCCAGTGATCTCCACGTCGACCGATCTACCACCAGCACCACCTCGTTCAAACAAACTCGATTGCCGTCCAGTTACCAATGCGCCCGGAATACTATCCTTGAACTCGCGGATCATCGGTACCAAGTCGGCTGCCCGTTCAGGGTCATGCGATCTCATTCCAATAAAGATCGAACGTCCGCGTGCAGAATAGAAAAAATCACTGATGGCTGGATGAGGCAATTCGGCTGCCTTCGGATCGTTAGGATTGGTATTCCAGTATGGCTCTAAAGTCCGTTCGACATCTGACCCGAGCTCCAATAACTGTTCGTTGCTGTAACCTGGCGGGGGAAGAATATTGGCAAACACTAAATTGCGGTTACCAGATGGGAGATACTCTACCTTCGGCCACATAATCCAGCTCAGCCATACAGCCGCAACGGTAATGGACGCAGCCACGCCCAGCTTTCGCAGCATGGAGCCTTGAATAAAACGGTTGGTTGCCGCAATGGTACCGCTGAAAAGACTTCCAAATCCCCCCAGTATCTTCACGAAAAAATTCGTTGGACTGGTCAACGATTCTTGGGGCGTATCACCGACCGAAATGGTCATGTCATTTTTCGCAGTCAACAGACGTGCGGTTGCGGTTGGAATAAGCGTTATAGCCACAATAAGCGACAAACCAACCGCCGCACTAATGGCGATCGCTATATCACGAAACAGTTGACCTGCTTCTTGTTGCACAAATAAGACAGGCAAGAATACCGCAAGCGTTGTTAGCGTCGAGGCAAGTACGGCTCCCCACACTTCGTTCGCACCATCAATGGCAGCTTGCAATGGGGTCTTTTTGAGAAGTTGATGATGTCGATATATATTCTCAAGAACGACAATAGCATTATCCACCAGCATTCCAACGGCAAAAGCCAAACCAGCTAGAGAGATAACATTAAGCGAGCGGCCAAGCAAATTGAGCACTAAGAATGTTCCCACGATACTAACAGGTATCGCTAACCCAATGACGAGTGCACCACGCGCGTACCAGAGTCCAATGACCAACACGATGAGTAGAGTCACGCCAAACAGCCAAGGGTTTATAGAAACAGCACCAATTGCGGTGACAATCACAATCGGCCCAAAAAGCAAAGTTCTCACATTGAGGTGCAGGAACAGCAACAATGTCAACATCGTCAAAGCACCACCCACGATGATGTTTTCATTGACCAATCTCACCGCAGAATTGATGTATTCGGTCTCATCATAAACCTGAACCAACTCAAGATTCTTGGGCTTCAATAGTTCGTCGTTTAACTCCGCCACCGCCGCACTGAGCCCCTTCATCACTTCGATCACATTAGCGTTCGATTCGCGAATCGCATTGACCGAAATACTCGATTCACCATAGCGACGTACCACGCCGGTGAGTTTCTTGAAGCCGAGGGACACATCAGCCACATCACGCACATAAACGGGAATACCATCCTGAATGGCAATCAATTGATCTGAGATTTCTTCAGGCTTGCCATAGCGACTTAGAGTGCGTACGACATACCGGCGTTTACCTTCACTGTAATCACCACCAGAGACATCTAGATTCTGGCCTTCAAGGACGTTCCGGACAGCGTCAAGCGTTAAGCCACGCGCCGCAAGTCGTTCCGGATCAACGACCACACGCAATTCATCCTCACGACCACCATTTACATTCACATTTGATACGCCAGGAACTCGTTCCAGTCGGGCCTCAATATAGTCCTCCGTAAAACGCAACAGCGTGGAGATGTCTGGATAAACGGGAATAAGGTGAGCGAGTTGCGGATGCTTTTCAACGAGCAATCGGAGTCTATAGATCATCAAACCTGGTTGACTTGCGCTGGCAACGTATTCCAAATCCTTCTTCAAATCAGGATAATCTTGCATCGCTTTAGCCATCGCCTCGGCATTAGGGCGACCTGGCGAAAGAACATAGTAGGCGATCGGTCGATCCGAAGCGCTGCTTGTGCTCAACACAGGTTGATCTGCTTCAATCGGATACTCGCGAACTTGCTGGAGCCGGCTATTGACCTTTAGCAACGCCTTCTCCATGTTCGTCCCCACCTCAAACTCCAAGGTGATTCGCGAATTAGAATCGCTGGACTCACTGCTCATGCGAGTCACACCTTCAACGCTCTTGAGCTGTTCTTCCTGCTCTTGAGTGATCTCGCGTTCCACTTCTTGTGGACTTGCACCAGGCCAACGTGTTTCCACTGAGATCGTTGGTGTCTCGACTTGCGGAATTAACTGGATCGGTAAACGCATCAATCCAACAACACCGAAGAGCACTAGCAACAATGCTCCCACCGAAACCTTAACAGGGTTTCTAACGCATGCTTCTATCGGTCCCATGTATCTATCAACCTCCGTCAGATACAGCGGGAGCGATTGTCGGCGGTTGAGCCACCGCCTGTAGATTTTCGGGATCGATCACTTTCCCGACTCGCACTGATTCACCATCGCGCAAGCGTTCATTTCCGAACACCGCAATCACATCCCCGGGCTGCAAGCCTTGCACAACCTCGACATTACTACCTTGAGAAATTCCGAGCTGTACGTTCACGGTCCGAACTTTGCCTTCGACGATTTGCTTGACTTGCGAACCAACTTGCCCAAGGACCAGAGCATCTTTCGGAATCAGCGTGGTTCGCTTGCTGGGACCGACAGGCAACGCGCATTTCGCAAGCATACCAGGTTTGACCAAATATCCATTGTCACCACGTGGATTCTTGAGTCGAACACGCACAGGAAAAGTCCGACTACGGGCTTCGGCTTCTGGAACAATGCTGACGATACGGCCAACGAAAGGCTCCGTCACATCTGGAAGAGCATCAAATTTTAGGACAGCCGCCTCTCCTACTTTCACAAAGCGAATATAGGATTCCGGCACATACACTTCCACTTCGACTTCATCGATCTGAATGATCTCCACTACCGCGCCACCTTGGCTAAGCCAATAGCCCGCTTCGGTCAACTCCCGAATCACAAACCCGCTAAAGGGAGCTCGCACGGTATATTTTGCTAGACGATCTTCAAGCAATTCAACCAAATTCTTCTGCTGTTCGACTCGAGCTTCCGCAGCCACAATTCGTTCGGGACGGGTGCCACGTTCGATCAATGCCAATGCTTCTTTTGCTTCCGAAACAAGTTGTTCCCCTGCATCGAGAAGCGATTGAACTTCCTGCAATTCGTCATCGGAAACGATGCCATTGCCAGAATCCAACCGTGTCATTCTATCGAACCGTTTGCGCAGAAAATCGCGACGAATCTCAGAAGCGTTCAAACGATTTTTCGCTTGAGCTATCTCTTGCGGCAATGCCCCATTCTTCAGCTCAAGCAATTCGGCATCACGCAATTTGTATTCGGCTCGAGCTGCTGCCAGTTCAAGTTCGAGTGTTTTGGTTAGCAGCTGGGCGACCGGGTCACCTTCTTTGACTTCGTGTCCAACCTCAACGGCCAACTGAACCACGCGTCCATCTACGGCGCTTCCCACCACACTTCGTTTCAATGGCAAGGTGGTCCCTACGAAGTCCGAGGTCGGAGCGATCGAACCTTCGTAAGCTTTAGATACGTGAACCAATGATGGAACGAGATCGGGGGCTTTGTCTTGCCCCATAACGCCCGTCGTTGAAAAACAACCAACAACCATCGCACCGCTAAGCAATGCGATAGTTGCTAAATTTGTTCGTTGATGAAAACCAAATGACACGGTAGGGATCCGTTTTGTTATTTCGCGAAATCGGAAGGATGGAAATTCTTTTCAGGCCAAAACTTCGGATCGTTGCGGAAACCGAAAAACGTTGGCTTGAATTCACCTACGATCTCCACGTTGAGATCGTTCTTGATCTGGTCGTCTAAACCAACAGCCCAGAAGCAAGCATTGGTGACCAAACGACGCAAGCCTTCGTTTTCCAAATCGATCGAGGCCCCCATGGTTGTGTTAAACACCCGAGCTTCTTTACCGGAAGGAACTTTAGGTGTGTGCACCCAAGCCAAGGGCATCATCGGACTATTTCGTTTGTCTTCAACAGCGGCATCGCCTGGCTTCATTCCCTTGAGGATTTGGCCATCGAGCAAAACGGTTGCCTCTTTCGAAAGATTAACGATGCCGTAGACGTCTGTTGGCCCCCAGACATCTTTAACCCCACGCAGCACTGGATGTTCCTTGTTGCCTTCGCGAATCAATCCGCGAGTGCTTTCGGAACCATGATTTCCATGATGACTAATCCACGTATCACCCAAGATTTGTTGACCGAAACCACCAAGCCACTCTTTGTTGTTCCAGCTATACTTCGCATACTTGCGATCACCGGGGATATTGAAGGCGTGTGTGGCGGTTCGCAGACCAATCATCGGTTTGCCTGCATTCACATATTCATCGATGAAAGCCATCTGCCAATCAGGCAAGTTGCGGAATCGAGTAAAGATTACCATTAAGTCCGCATCTTTGAGATGCTGCAAACCTGGAATATTGCTGCTGTAGTTTGGATCAATGATTCCTGACTCAGGATTGATCGCAAACAACACGGTGCATTTGAAGCCATGATGCTTCGAGAGAATCTTGGCGAGCTGTGGCAAAGCTTCTTCCGAACGATATTCTTCATCGCCTGAGATCAATACAACATGCTTACCTTTACCAGGCCCTTCACCACCTTCAAAGGTTAACCATGGAACTTCTTCGGTTCGTAGCGGACGATACCAAATGTTGCGGAAGCGAGTTGTGTTGCCATGGTCTTGAAGCAATAGTGGACCAACAGCAGGATGAGGCGAGTAGGGATGTGTCTCTTGATGAGCCATCGGGCCGATCAATTCACGTCCATGATGCACCAGCACACCATTGATGAACACGGTAGCCTTGGCTGGCTTGACGAGCTTGCCATCCGCAAAGCGAGGAGCTTCCCAAATAATGTCGTAGGTTTGCCACTGACCAGGTCCACGTGCAGCATTCACTTGCGGTGGGTATTGGCCATAAATCGAGGATAGTTGCCCATCTGGGTACGTATCGTTGTTGAACGAATCAAGAACTTGAATCTCATATCGTCCCATGATGATCACACCGCTATTGCCACGGCCCTGGCTATTGCCGTCGACTTTTTCAGGCGTGGCGAATTCCAAATGTAGTTGGCAATCTCCGAATTCGGCCCGGCTGAAAATCGAACCGCTGCCGGGCTTCACTTCCATGTACCCGTTTTCCACCTTCCACGGAGCAGGTACAAACTCTTCCCCTTTGCGACCTACTGCCCAACCATCGAGGTTGGTTCCATCGAACAGAACCACAGCATCGGAAGGAGGAGCACCTGGTTCATCGGCAGGCTTAATCACTTGGGGACGAGGACGATATTTGTCATGTACGCGCCAAGGTTGCCCTGGCAGCACGGGGGTTTCTGTATAGCCTTGAGGCTCGGCGGGGGGCTTTTGCGCGAACAAGTTCGTGGGGGCTAGCAAACCCAGCAAAACCGCGAATACGATCGACAAACGAAACATTGGCATAGCAGTGACCGAAATCACAGGGGCATGTCGCATGGTGGTTCCTCGAGAGCCGAGAAGGTAGGAAGGACGGGAAGGACCAATCCATTCCATGTTAACTGGTAGGCAATGAGTTCTCTATTAGCCCCCCCTGCCTCAAGAGCCTTTCTACGCAAAAGATTCATTTTTGACCTGGACGGCAGCGTGGAAATTTGCCAAATCACTCATCGGGTATCAACCCATTTTGGGTATCGCTCAACTTGTTCAGGGAGAATTTGGACGATGAACCGCTTGAGGAAAGGATCGGATTGTTCGATATTGCCAAGAAATCGCGGTTTGGCTCAATATGCGAAACGATTCGTTGGAGCATTGGCACTTTCGGCACTACTGTGCAGTTGGTCAGGATGTGCCACGCCTGAGTGGTTGCGTGGTGGTGGCTTGGATGGCCCCAACGCGGAACTCGGGTCGGGACTCCGCGGGAACACGGGCAACGGACCCTGGGGTACCGGCGTAGATGAACGAGCCCGAGAAATTGAACGGAATTTAGGTTACCGCAACTAGAAAGCCCTATTACGATGAGCGAGCCGAATTCGATACTGGACCAAACTTGTCAGTGGGAAAGCGAAACGGCTCTTCTGGAATCGGCGCAAGCCACTTTGGAGTGGGATGAACGGACCGGCATGCCCTCGGATGCAGGGCCCTATCGCGCCGAGCAAATCACGTATCTTAGTGGCTTGATTCACCAACGTCGCACAGATTCGGCACAGGCCGATCGCATCGATTCACTGGTCCAACTCGCCCAGGGACAACCTGAAGAGAGCGACCTAGTCGTCACAGCACGTTATTTGAAACGCAATTTAAGCCGACGGCAAAAGCTACCTCTCGAACTTGTTCAAGCGATGACCAAAGCAGTCGTTTTGGGTCAACAGTCTTGGAGCCAAGCTCGTAAAGCGCAAAGTTTCAATGACTTTTTGCCCAGCTTAAAAACGATTGTAAAACTCAAACGCGAAGAAGCCCAATTGCTGGCGATTGATGGCTCCGCTTACAACGGCTTGCTCGATGAATACGAAGAAGGTGCCAACGAAGCCCACCTGCAAGTCATGTTCGCCGATCTACGAAAACAATTGGTCCCGATTGTTGCGGAAGCTGCTGAAGCGACGCGTGCACGTGGCTCCATTTTTGCGCAGCCTTCGATCCCAATCGCTCAACAGAGAACCTTCAATCAAATTGTGGCCAAAGAAGTTGGTTTCAACTTTGAGGCGGGGCGACTCGATGAAACCGACCACCCCTTTTGCACCACGCTTGGACCACGTGATTGCCGTATCCTCACCCGCTATTTTGAAAACGATCTATTGAGCAGTTTGTTTAGCACGTTGCATGAAGCGGGTCATGGAATGTATGAACAAGGATTACCTGCGAATCATTTTGGATTGCCGCTAGGTAGCTATGCTTCACTTGGCATTCATGAATCGCAATCGCGCTTATGGGAAAATGCGGTAGGCCGCAGCTTACCATTCTGGCAATGGTGCACACCGTTATTGAAGAAACACTTTCCCGGCTTCTTTACGCAAGCGGATGCCGACACGATCTATCGATACACAAACTCCGTATCACCAAGCTTAATTCGGGTAGAGTCCGATGAAGCGACCTACAATCTACATATCGCTATTCGTTTTGAGTTGGAACAGAAGCTGATATCCGGTGTTCTTGAGCCGAGCGATTTACCTGAAGCATGGAACGCAGCTTACTTGGAGTATCTCGGAATCAAACCGAGCCATCATGCCGAAGGTTGTTTACAAGATGTGCATTGGAGTGCGGGTCTGTTTGGATATTTCCCAACGTATACACTCGGCAACTTGATTGCAGCCCAATGGATGGAAGCAATTCAGGAAAGCCTGGGAGACTTGGGAGATTTACATCGTCTCGGCAATTTCCAGCCGTTGCTCGATTGGTTGCGAAGCAATGTTCATCAGCATGGCAAACG
>CAITIF010000797.1 GCA_903892365.1 uncultured Pirellula sp.
ACATCGGAAAGATGTTTAAACCTAATTACTTCGTAGAAAACCAAGCTCCCGGAAGCAACCGGCACGACACCCTGCAGCCAGCCATGAGCACGCTGGTCATTATCGCGCACGTTAAAGATGGATCTGACTTGGCACGTCAACATCGTCTTCCCAAACCGGTGATCGATTTTATCGAACAGCATCACGGAACAACTCTGGTCGAATACTTTTATCGATTGGCCGCCAAGAAAAGCGAACAAGATCCGCATGGAGAAGAGATCTCCGAGTCTACTTTTCGGTACCCAGGCCCAAAACCGCAAACGCGTGAAGCTGCTGTTCTCATGATTGCCGATGCGGTAGAAAGTGCATCTCGAGCATTAGTGGAACCTACTGCATCGCGATTGCAGAACCTGGTCGACCAAATTGCGATGAAAAAGCTGCTCGATGGTCAATTCGACGAATGCGGATTGACTCTACAGGAACTCGATACCATCAAGCGATCTCTTATCAAAAGCTTGACAGCCATCTATCACGGACGAGTCAAGTATCCAGACCAGCAGACTGCGGGCTAACCGTCATGCGTCCGGCAGCCAAATGCAGGCGTGGTGCTTGCCTTACAGTGCGTCGATCGGAACCATGCTGACGCCGCTGGAGCCTAACAAAGCGCTTTGGATTGCCAAAAAGGATCGAAGCATGTAGCTGGGTAGCCGCGGGATCGAGTGCACCATTCGAAGTGTTCTAGCGTCGATATGAATCTCGCCGGGAACGCCTTCAATCGTCACATGGCACTCGGTCAAGCCGTGATCGTACTCAAGCTCCAATCGGTCGTCGTCCAGTTCTTCGAGAGAATCCACCAGCGATTCGATATCGACTTTGGTGAAGGTGCGCAATTCAAGCGTATCAAATACGTTTGGGAAGACCTCGGAAAAGGCTTCGGAAAAGACCGCATCGGAATTGCTGATCTTCTCAACGGCTCTTCGCCAAACCGCGGATGCTGGATCGGAAGGATCGTGTTCGATACTGATCGAGTAACTGAACCATGGGGTGGCGATGGATCCTGTTCCATCTTTCGAGTCGAACACGGTCATTTGAGTTCGCTTGAACTGAAACTCCGATCTCATCCGTTTAAAGACGTCGTTGAGATCCGCACTGAGTTCCTCTTCTGCCAGCTTGGCAATAAAGATCTGCGAAGATGTATTCGCACGATCTGGAATCGAGTGCCCTTTCTTGAATCCGTTAAGGCTTTTAACGCTGGAAGAGCGTTTGCCAATCAAAGCCAACGACTCAACAAAGGAGTTGGAGGCTGCATCGGGCGCTTTGCCACTTGAGGGAACGTTCATAAAGCAGTCTTTCAAGGCAAGGCGGTGAAAAGCTGGCTTAGGCGAGCAGTTCGTGTATGACCCGGGCTGGCTCGACACCCGTTAGCTTCAAATCCAAGCCCTGATTACGGAAAGAGAAGCGTTGGTGGTCAATCCCCAGCAAGTGCAGGATTGTCGCATGAAAGTCACGAATATGCACAGGGTCTTTGACAATATTGTAGGAGAAGTCGTCGGTTTCGCCGTACACCTCGCCCCCCTTGATTCCACCACCTGCCATCCACATGGTAAAGCAACGTGGGTGATGGTCTCGCCCATAGTTGTCTTTGGATAGCCCACCTTGCGAGTAGATTGTGCGACCAAATTCCCCACCCCAAACGATCAAGGTAGAATCCAAAAGTCCGCGTGCTTTGAGATCGGTGATCAATCCATAGGTCGCTCGGTCGATGTCCTTGCATTGCGATGGAAGCCGCTGTGCAACGTTTCCGTGGTGATCCCAATTATTCAGGTAGACCTGCACGAAACGAACATCGCGTTCGATCATTCGCCTAGCCAACAGGACCGAGTTTGCAAACGTGCCCGGCTTCTTCGCTTGATCCCCGTACAGTTCAAATGTGCTTTCTGGTTCGCTGGCAATACTTGTTAATTCGGGTACGCTCGACTGCATACGAAACGCCAGTTCATATTGCTGAATGCGAGTATGAATCTCAGGGTCGCCGACCGCTTTAAAGTTCATCTCGTTGAGCGACTTCAAACCATCGAGCGTTTTGCGACGGACTTCGGACGGGACCCCCGCTGGGTTATTGATATAAAGAATCGGATCGCCAGCGGATCGGAAGCTGACCCCAGCATGTTCGCCGGGTAAGCACCCCGAAGACCAAAGTCGAGCGGAAATCGCTTGTATTTGTTCGGTGTTGGTAGGTTGCGCCACCAGCACGACGAAAGTGGGCAGATTGCTATTCATCGAGCCAAGGCCATAGGACATCCACGAACCGATGCAAGGGCGGCCCGTCACCATGTTGCCGGTTTGCATCAAAGTAATTGCGGGCTCATGGTTGATGGCCTCGGTATGCATCGAGCGAACAAAGCATAGGTCGTCGACGACTTTCGCGGTCTCTGGTAGCAACTCGGAGATCCACATGCCGTTCTTGCCGTATTGAGCAAACTTGTATTTGGATGGCGCTATCGGGAAACGGGATTGGCCGCTGGTCATAGTCGTTAAGCGCTGACCGTTGCGGATCGATTCCGGCAGATCCTTATCGTACCAATCATTCATCTGGGGCTTGTAATCGAACAAATCCATCTGCGAAGGTCCACCGACCATGTGCAAATAGATAACTCGTTTTGCTTTGGCGGGGAAATGAGGAAGAGTCCCTAAGCCGTTAGCGGGGGCGCTGTTCGCGCCCGCCGCGTCGGAATTCTCGGCGCCGTACGATGCTAGAGGCATCCCTAACGCGGCAAGTGCAGCAGCCCCCAGGGCGTTTCCACCTTGGCGAAAAAATTGTCGACGCGTTTCGCTTCGCACGTATTGTTCGAAAAGCGGATGAATGTTGTTTGGTTGCATAGGACTTGAACTCGATCGAGTATTATTTGGTGAGCACTTCGTCTAAATTCATGAGTTGGTTGACCAACATGGTCCACGCAGCAAGTTCGGAAACGTTGAGGTTCGCGTTGGGTTTGGAATTGCCAATTGCGATCAACTGTTGCGCTTGGTCAGGAGTCTGGGTGTAGAACTGTTGCAATTCGCTCAAGCTTGCATTCACGACTCCTAATTCTTCGGCTCGGAATGGTCGAGCCACAATACGATTGGCGATTGCCTGGATTCGCGAATTCGAGTCGGCGGGTATGGATGCGTCCGACAAAATTTTGTCAGCCAATGCGCGAGCCGCTTCGATAAACTGAACATCGTTTAGCGTGACCAAAGCCTGAAGTGGCGTATTCGTTCTTTCGCGTTTGACCGTACAAGTTTCTCTCGCGGTTGCGTTGAAAACGTCCATGTTCGGTGGCGGAGCTGATCGCTTGAGAAAGGTATAAATGCTGCGTCGATAGAGACCTTCGCCTTGATCAGCCATATAGTCACGGGTGTTGCTGCCTGGCATTGCAACGGCTTCCCAAACACCGGCAGGCATGTAAGGCCGCACGCTGGGTCCACCGATCTTGTTGACCAGTAAGGAACTTGTCGCCAAAGCGGTATCGCGAATCATCTCGGCATCCATTCGGAATCGGGCCCCCCGAGCCAACCATTTGTTAGACGGGTCCATTGCGAGTTTTTCGGATGATACGCTAGAAGATTGTCGGTACGTTGCGCTAGTGACCAAGGTCCGGAAGAAGTTTTTGACGTTCCAGCCATCTTCACGCAAGCTGATTGCCAAGTGATCAAGAAGATCCGGATGGGTTGGCATTTGTCCTGTTGCCCCAAAGTCGCCCGTTGAGCCCACCAAGCCATTCCCGAAAATTTCTTGCCAAAAGCGATTCGCTGTCACTCGGCTAGTAAGAGGGTTCTCAGGAAGCAACAACCATTTCGCAAAACCGAGCCGGTTCCGAGGCATATCGGCGGCCATCGGTGGTAATACTTTGGGAGTGCTTGGTTCGACTTCGGTCGAGCGTTTATCGTAGTCCCCTCGCATTAGGACATACGCTTTGGCTGGCGTTGGAGCTTCATTCATGATGTGAGCTATGGTGCCACGCTGGGTGATTTGGTTTTTCTCCATGGTAAGTCCATTCAGGGCAGCCACTAGATTTTTGTGTTCCTCGTCCTTAGAACCGAGAAACCAAGAAAAGAGAGATTCTTGTTCGTCCGCGGATCGATTCGCTTTGGCAAGAAGGT
The DNA here is from genome assembly GCA_903892365.1 of uncultured Pirellula sp. GTDB lineage: Bacteria > Planctomycetota > Planctomycetia > Pirellulales > Pirellulaceae > JBKCUI01. Next base: position 4,123 of record CAITIF010000797.1, read on the forward strand.
ACTGTAGACGCGGCGTCGATCCCAGTTCCTGCAATTCGTTGGCGGCCAAGACCTTTTTGTAAAGTCTTATATCTTGAATCAGAGCCCCTTGCGATGGGGCGCCGGTAGATCGCCGGCCAATGGTAAATGGGACTGAGGTTTTTATCGTTTCGGTTAAGGCGTTCGAAGTAATGGTAGCTGCGGACTCTTTTCCATCGATCCAAATTTTGATTCCCTCGGCCTTGGAGGATCCATCATACGTAATGACCACGTGCTGCCATCGCGATGATGTCAGCTTGGTTTGCGAAACGGCTTTCGCCGCGTTCTCTGGCCATTTATGAATCAAATGCATTCCGATCGCGCCACCTTCGGTCCAAATGTCCCACCCGCGGTGCGCGTCCCCTTCATTCATGCGAGCGATCAAGGCTCCTGATTGATTGTCGTTGCTTGGCTTGACCCACAACGCAACAGTGAACGCTTCCGTTCTTTCGAGGTCCGCGATCGGAAACTCAGGAAAGACGTCGTTGACTTGCCAAGCCATGTCCGAAACATGACCTGCGGCCAAGGTTGCGTCCTTTGCATTAGGCAATTGCCGCCATTGGCCCTGATGGATTAATGAAACATTCTTCAAATCATTCGATGAGAGGGGAATGTGAGTATCCAGGGATTCAGCCGCTGGAACCTTTTGCCAAAGCAGCCGATCCAGTTCTTCACGCTTGGCTAACATATCCGCGAATGCAGGCTTCGCAGTTTCACGACGAGCCGCAACCGCTTGAGTCGCTTGCGCAATCAGCGTGTCCAGTTCGGCAAAGCGAGCTCGATCTTGTTGAAGAGGAACCGAAACAATCGGTGGTGTATCCTTGATGTTTCCGTCCATGGCCGCCTGAGTCGTATTGTTGAAAAAGGCAGCCAGCTCATAGAACTCTTGTTGGCTGATCGGATCGAATTTATGATCGTGACAGACTGCGCAACCAACGGTCAGTCCGAGCCAAACTTGCCCCGTCGTTTCGACTCGGTCGCGCGTGTACAGCACGTTGTATTCTTCGGAAATTGCACCACCCTCGTTGGTCGTGATGTTGCAACGGTTGAATCCGGTGGCGATCCGTTGGTCCAAGTCCGGGTTCGGGAGCAGGTCGCCCGCAAGTTGCTCGATCGTAAATTGATCGAATGGCATGTTGC
>CAITIF010000798.1 GCA_903892365.1 uncultured Pirellula sp.
CATGAATTGCGCCCTGATTGCCCTAAGTTGTCAGCCAATTCGGTTATGTCTGTTTCCAATCGTAGATGGTTCATCGCGATCCACTTGAACGCAGGTGCAAGCTTTGATGTTGCAAAGTTTGGCTCCCACTCGTACTTGTACTCAGCGCCAGCGGTACTCGTGCTCGGCCGCCGTGTTTCGAGTACGAGTACCATTTCATTGAGTACGAGTATGAGAAAGAAAAACCCTGTTTTCTAGAAGTTTGGTATCGGGTCTCCGATTTTCACAACATGAAAACGATCGCCTGCGGTTCAGTAAAATGGATTCAGACCGGTGACCTCGCCACGGACAATCATCTTCTCTAACGAAAGCTAACTGTGTTCGGACTCGATCTTGGAATGTCAATTCTGCTGGTTTTGTGTCTTCTATGCGTCTGTGCATTCGAATTCATCAACGGGTTTCACGACACCGCCAATGCGGTCGCGACTGTAATCTACACCAATTCGCTCAAACCTTGGCGAGCGGTTCTGTTGTCGGGCATTTTGAATGGGATTGGGGTTTTTGTTGGTGGCACGGCGGTTGCCATGGGGATTATCAACATGCTGCCGGTGGAAACTCTGGTGGATCAAAATGTCACCCACAGCTTATGCATGGTAGCTGCCATCTTGTTGACTGCCATCTTTTGGAATCTTGGGACTTGGATTCTCGCAATTCCCGCCTCAAGTTCCCATACCCTGGTTGGATCAATCGTTGGGGTTGGAATCGCGTACAGCTTGCTGCCTGGAACGGGCGAAGCGGCGGTGAACTGGCAGAAAGCCGGCGAAGTAGGCTTGTCCTTGTTGATCTCCCCTCTTTTCGGATTCGTACTTGCGATCATGCTTCTCAGCTTGATGGCGACGTTGTTCGCTCGCAGTAAGACGCTCTTTACATCCCCTGAAGGCGACGCGCCTCCACCTTGGTGGATTCGATCCATTCTGGTGTTTACCTGCGGGTTGGTTTCCTTTTCGCACGGCTCGAACGATGGACAGAAGGGGATCGGGCTCATGATGTTGATACTGATCGGGATCATTCCAGCTACCTTTGCTTTGAATCAAAACGTACCGATTCAGGATTTTGAGAAAACGGTAGCCATCCTTCAAAAGGATTTCGTCGCCGCCAAGGAAACAGCCCCAAGCCCTGACTTCCGATCCAAGCTGGAAAAGGCAGATGCCGCGATCGAGCAGCTTGCTGTGTTGTCCGCCACCATCGTAAGCGAATCGAAGTACGGGCCAAATAGCTTTGAGATCAGAAAGAATATTTTACTCTTGAGAAACGAACTGAAGAGTCTGAAGAATGAGCCTGGCTTCACGAAATCGGCCGAAGCAAAATCTCTGTACGAAAATGTAGAAAAGCTGAAGCAGTTCACCGACTATGCCCCGCTCTGGGTGGTTGTTCTGATCGCTCTTTCGTTGGGGATTGGAACTATGGTTGGATGGAAGAGAATCGTCGTTACCATCGGCGAGAAAATTGGCAAGACTCATTTGACGTACGCTCAAGGTGCCACGGCCGAAATAGTTGCCGCGAGCACGATTGCGGCTTCGACCTACCTTGGTTTGCCTGTCAGTACCACTCACGTTCTATCGTCCGGGATCGCGGGTGCGATGTTCGCTTCGGGTGGTGTCAACAATCTTGATCGAAGCACCATAACTAAAATCTTGCTGGCTTGGGTTCTGACCTTGCCTGTTTGCTTAACCATGTCCGCGACGCTCTTTCTACTGTTCCGATACGTGTTTGGATAACTGTCACCTACGAGATCACAATGCTTCGAAATCAGAGAGAATGGGGACTGCTAGCCGCTGCGGTGGCATTGCTCGCGATAGGTGCTTGGGTAGGATTGCGTACCCCCAAGGTACCCCGTGTCGTTTCATTACGCATGACCGCGGGCAATGCGACAGGGATTCGACATCGTCTTGCTGTTGAATTCGCTAAAGAATCACGAGCCTTGGGATTCAATATCGAAGTCATCCCGACCGACGGCTCCGAAGAGGCTTTGGAAAAACTGAATAGCGGCAGTTTCGATTTGGCCATGGTACAAGGTGGACTCTTCGACGATTCCATTCGCAACGTTCGCCAAATTTGCCCGCTTCATGTGGAACCATTGCATGTCCTAGTAAAGCCTAGACTTTTAGAGCCAGTCCTTCAGAACGGTCTGCAACATCTGCAAGGCCATTCTATCAACCGAGGGACACCGGGAAGTGGTAGCTATGCGTTGGCCACCGAGGTATTGCGATTCGCCGGCCTTCAGATCGATGAAGTTGGATCGTCCCCTGATTTTTATTCGGACACCAAAAGCTATGCAGAACTCCTTGGTACCAAAGAAATCGAATCCATGCCCGATGCTTTCTTTTCCGTATCCACATTGCCTTCCCCCATTGCAAACGCCTTGATTGATACGTTTAGCTACCAATTGATACCCGTCGAGTTTGGGGAGGCGTTTTCGATCGAAGCGATGGCACAACTTGGGGCCGTAGGAAATCGAAGTCTCATCGATCGGAGGCATGTGTTTGCTACCAGTATTCCCCCCTTCACTTACTCGGTAGAACGCAGGACGCCAAATCGTACTTTACCAACGATTGGAACTCGCTTGCTGTTCGTTGCCAACACCAACGTCGACGGCGGCACCATCAGTCGACTGCTAGACGTTTTATTTCAATCGAGTATCGCAACGAATGAACGGCCTACGATCGATGCGAGTTTGTTAGATTTGCCGACGGAATTTCCAATGCATATTGGAACACAATCCTATCGCCAGAGAAACAAACCGATCATCGCGGGGGATGCCGTTGATTACTTTGAGAAGGTTCTTGCTATAACGGCAACGCTGGCGGGTGGGACCTTTTTTGTGGTGCAATGGGCACGTCAAAAGGCTAGACGGCGACGCGAATCGAGCTTCGCGAATTACATGGAACGCGTCATCGCGATCGAACGGGAGTCGTTGCACAATGAACTTTCTGCTAATCTCGATCTTGCTTCATTAATCCGCCTTCAGAAGGAGCTTGCCGATCTCAAGTCGGAAGCGGTAACGAAGTTCGCCAGTGGGCAGTTGGAAGGCGAAGGATTGATTCACGGTTTCTTAGCGTTGGTAAACGATTCCCGCGATCAGTTAACTCGATTGATTCTGCATCAGCGCGAGAACATTGAACAACTTGCGGCGGAGCAACACTCTAGTCCTGATCAAGTATGGCTGCAGCAATCGAAAGAAAGATCCCCCAACTCCAGCCAGGGCTAATACATCGATTCGATGGTAAGCATATCGCCACAACGAAACCGTACATTGTCCTAGCTTGAACCGCGGGCTCTTACTCGTACTCAATGAAATGGTACTCGTACTCGCAAAACGCTGGTCGAGTACGAGTACCGCAGGTGCTGAGTACGAGTACGAAAAGCCACGTCTCCCGAGAGAGCGGTAGTTGGGATTCCGGTTTTGCGCAAAATCAATAGGCTCTTGCCGCGACCTCCTATCTACCGTAAACAAACTCAACGCAGCTAGCGTCAGCGGCTCACTGAAGAAAAGAGCCAACTGCCAATGAACCCAATGGATTTATTGTTTTCGCTTCGCTTGAAATTATGCTTGCTTGAAGGCACGGATGCCGCTTAGCAGTTGGTCGTTCTCGCTGTCGGTGCCCATGGAAATGCGGACGTAATTGGGAAGATTCCATCGCATGCCGCTACAAATCAGGACGCCACGGTCTGCTAAAAAACTGACCAGCGGGGCACAGTTGTGCCCTAAATCAACCCAGCAGAACCCAACATCGCTAGGCGTCATCTTCCAGCCTGCATCGCGAAAGCCTCGTTGCCAAAGTGCGTTAGTCTTTTGGTACAGTTCTTTCGTATGGGCGATGTGCCGCGTGTCGTCCAAGGCAGCCTCTGCCGCCAGAACACCTGCCATGCTCATGGAAAGTCTTCCCAGCATGAAGGGCTTGATTTTGCTGATCACAGATGTCGATGCCACTGCATACCCTACACGCAACCCAGCAAGTCCATAGATCTTAGAGAAGGTTCTTGCCACCAATACATTGTCGAGATTCTTTGCGAGTTCGATGGCTGATACCTTATCGCCGCTGGGTAGGAAATCAATATAGGCCTCGTCCACCAACAGCAGGGCATCTTTCGGAATAGAATCCGCTAAGGATTCGATTTCACTCAAGGGGATCGATGTGCCTGTGGGGTTGTTCGGATTGCAAAGAACCACCAATTTTGTGCTGCTGTCAATCGCCTGGATCATGTCCGTTGTGGAAACACGTCCCGATTCGTTCAAGGGAATGAGCCGCCGTTCTAGTTGAGTTCCTGGCATGGTCGCTACGGCATCCCCCAGGGCAGAATAGCTCGGGTTGGCTTCTACCAAATTTCCTTTTTGAGTTCCAAAAGCCCATGCGATCGATCGCAAGATTTCTGACGATCCAACACCTAGCAGCAAATCTGTATTTCCTTCTAACGGTGGCGTGGGCACAAGCGACAACTCACCGGTCGCATGGCGGTAGGTCATTCCATGCATTTTTCGGAGCTTCATCTCCAATCGCGGCCCTTCGGACAGCGGATAACGGCTGAGCATATTTGTATGGGACTCAATCGCAGCAAGGGAAAGTGGCGACGGCCCTAAGGGATTCTCATTGAACAGGATTCGCGTTTTCTTCGGATGGGCATTTCCTCCCGCATGAGTTGCACCCATTAACAATTCGCCTGCAAATCCAGAACACCAAGTCGCAGCTGAACTCGCGACACCCAATGTAAAACCACGGCGAGTCACCGGCATAATAGAATCCTCTTGATACTCAATGAAAGAATGGATGGTAGCAGCCCGAGAGGAATCGCGAGTATAACGGCCCGATGCCCCCTAAGCAAACGAAGCGACTGAAAACACAGCGTCTACGATCTCAGGTTGCTAAACAGGGATTGCTCGGATTGGCCGCATCGTGCACAGCACCCATGCGATTAAAGAAGGCAGTTGGGCCTGCATGGTTGGCTAACCAAAGGAAAAGCTAAACACGCGATTCGTTGCGAATTTGTTGCGTTTTCTCCGGCGTCCTTGGACAAAACGCTTACACCTCGCGCATCGAACGGATCTGGCGTGGCACGATTGGCATTCCTATTGCACTATCGATCCGGCAGCAGTACGTATCATTTGCTATAACCTCGTACGGATTGCCATAACAAGGTATCTTGTGATGATCCTTGAAATGAATTCGCTCCACCGATGGACCTAAAGAAGCATGCGACGAAATTATCGAACAAACTCGGAACCCGAGCTGATTGACACCCATCACAAGGCCCTAGATGTAAATCTTGACCCTCGACGCTACGGAACTTTTGCCGAGATCGGTGCCGGCCAGGAAGTCGTGCGCTGGTTCTTTCGAGTCGGCGGTGGTGCTGGCACCATTGCCAAAAGTATTTCCGCGTATGACATGAAAGTCAGCGACGCGATCTACGGCAGAGCGAGTCGTTATGTTTGCCGCGAACGACTGCAAGCCATGTTGGACTATGAACATCGCTTGAACCTAGATCGGCTGCGCGAAGTTCGCGGCGATACGACGGCCTTCTTCGCTTTTGCAGACACCGTTTCTGCTCGCAATTTTAAAGGGACTAATGAGTGCCATGGCTGGATGGGGATCAAGTTCCAAGCGCACCCTCGTGACGAAGATAGCCAAATCATCATCCATGTTCGCATGCTGGATGTAGAAGCCGCATTGCAACAAGAGGCGTTGGGGATCGTGGGGGTCAATCTAGTTTACGGGGCGTGCGCTTTAAGCCACGAACCAGATCAGCTTATCGTGTCCCTACTGGATGGGCTTTCCACCTCGCGAATCGAAATCGACATGATCGAATTTTCAGGGATCGCGTTTCGCCACGTCGACAATCGCCTGATGAGCTTAAAACTGGTTGAACTGGGACTGAGTGGTGCCGCCATGTTTGCTGCCGATGGCGAAGTGCTGATGCCTTCCGAATTCATGTACAAGAAACCTATTCTCGTTGAACGAGGAAGCTTCCGGCCGGTTTGCAATGTGAATCTCGATATGCTCCGCTGTGCCTATGAAAAGTTTTCGCAACTGCCGAGCGTTCAAGGTAAAGAAGTCATTCAGGTCATGGAGGTTACCATGAGCAATCTGAAGGCTGGTGGCGAGATCGACCTGCGAGACTTTCTGGCCCGAGCGGATGTCATGTCCGCTTGTGGAATGCCTGTCTTGATTTCAGACTACTCCGAATACTACCGGCTCGCCGCGTATCTTTCTCGTTACACCAAAGAAAGCATCGCGATCACTATGGGGGCAGGAAGTCTGCAAGAGCTCTTCGATGAAAAGTACTACACTGCCCTTGAAGGGGGTGTCCTTGAATCCTTTGGTCGGCTCTTCAAAAATGATTTGAAGATTTATTGCTATCCATTGCTGAATCAAACGACGGGCGAAATGATGACTTGCGAAAATCTCCAAATCGCACCGGACCTTCGCAAGTTGTATGGATACCTGCTCGACCGCGGCGGAATCAACTCCTTGGATAACTACAGCAACGATTGCTTGCGCATCTTCTCACGCGAGATTCTGAAGAAAATCAAATCGGGAGATACTAGCTGGGAAACCATGGTGCCCGTGGCTGTCGCTGACATCATCAAAAGCAAAAGCTATTTCGGTTACGAAGCCAAGTCGGAAGCAAAGTAAAAAGATAAGGAAAAAGGCTTGGGGAAAGCAATCATTCAGCAATGATCTTGACACCCAAAGTTAATTTTGAGAGAGCTCTCCTCAGAAAGCGATGGAAGGCTATTTGCCCCTAAATGGCTCGTCGCTGCGACTTCCTAGATCGAGCCCGTTTCATGAGAATAAAGCTGCTCCACACCTACTCTTCTTTAATCGCCGTTTGCTTTCTGGGCTGTGCAAGCATGAAAGAATCGGATACCGCCCGAACAGGATTGGAGCAGCTTTTGATCAGTAATGCTGTGGATCAGTCGCTAGCAAAAGTGGACTTCAAGCCGGTCGCAGGGGCCAAAGTTCACTTGAAAACAGACTTCCTCGACTGCGTCGACAAGAACTACATTCTGCTTAGCACTCGATCGAAGCTTTTGGCGAACGAATGCACCATTGTGGACAAACCTGAAGAAGCGGATGTCGTTATGGAAATTGCGTCGGGGGGCGTCGGCACCGACCGAACGGACCTTACCGTCGGTTCTCCCGAAATTCCACTTGGCTTGATGGGAAGCATTCCCAAAATCAGTATTTATGAACGCAAAAAGGCCATGGGGACTGCCAAGCTGGCCATCGTCGCAACCGACACAAAGTCAAAGCTGCCGGTGATTAATTCTGGCTATTCGCTGGCTCGCAGCGACCACCAACATTGGACCATGATGGGTGCCGGGCCTGTTCTTTCTGGAACCGTTGCTGATCAGCTCAAGGAGCACACGGGTGTCAGCGAAACCTTGATCTACACCGGCGATATACCAACGTTCCCAACGCGGGTTGCCGGCAAAACCTCCAGCAGCTCCATCTCCAGCGGCACCTCGAGAAGGTAAACGCAAAATGCTAAAGCTGCCATGCATCCTCGCTGAAAGCAAGTTGCCAGCTTAAAGCAAGTTAATCGTGGGATACGCTTCTCCAAGAATCTGCTTGCTCTTGTCCTTAAACCATTGTTCAACCACCGTGGCGTAAACGCTACGGAAATCGGTGTGGAACTTAAGATCGCCATCGTCCAGGTCGGTCAGGCTGGGAAGTTTCCCAATCACGGGTTTCGGTAAGGAACAACCTGCAAAGAAGACTGGAGCCGCCG
>CAITIF010000799.1 GCA_903892365.1 uncultured Pirellula sp.
ACAAATACGCTACCGTCGAGAGTATAAGCCTTATGACATCACGTTAACGGACGTACGCCGGATCAATTACTCCGCCTCAGATACGCCACGAGACTATACGTCTTAAGTCACCATTCGAGACAAAGCCACCGAAGCGACTCAGGATGGACGCATTTGGATGAATAATCCCGTTCGTTATCAGGGCGAAACCTTCTACCAGAGCCAATATTCACCCGTAAAATTGGCCGATGGCAGTGTGACCGAAATGACCGGTCTTCAAGTGGTTGAAAACGCTGGCTGGCTTATCCCCTATGTCGCTTGCGTACTGGCGTTCTGGGGAATGTTGGCCCACTTCGGTGGCACCTTCCTCCGCTTTGCAGATCGCTATGATCGTATGGGACTTGGACAAGGTCTCGATGCGCTGGACGCGAAAGCCTCAACGCCCCCCTCCGTCGCCTCGGACAAAAAACAGCCTTCTCCCGCTCCAACCCACACACCGGAGAAGAAATCTTGGCTGACAATCGCCACTCCGATTCTCGCTGTTGCCTTGGTCGCATTGTTTGCCATCTCGGCAGCGCGTCCACGTTCGGCCAAACCCAATGAATACAACTGGCGTGCTGTCGGTACGATTCCCGTACTGCACGAAGGACGTATCAAGCCATTTGATACCGTGGCTCGAAACACATTGCAGTTCCTCAGCAACCGCGCCTCGGTGTCGATGCCAGATCCAGATGCCAGCGATTTTGCCAAAATGTTGGGCATGGACAAAAAGTCCTTCCCCGCAACCCAATGGCTCATCGGCGTTTTGGCTGGCGACGAACAAATGGACAACGCACCCGTATTTCGTATCGACGCCAAAGAAGTCGTAGACTTGTTCGATATCACCCAGCGCGATGGACATCGCTATAGCTTCAATGAACTCAAGGGTGGCTTCGACAAACTGGAAGCCCAAGTGAAGCAGATCCGCGATGCCGATAAACCGGACGAGCAACTCACGTTCGCCGAACAAAAGTTCCTGGAAATCAATCGCAAGTTGATGGCTTACAATTTGCTTGGCTTTAGCTACCGCACACCGGATTTGCCTGAACTAAACGGCGATCCAAATGCGCAGCAAGAATTCGTCATGAAGATCCAGCAGATCATGCGAATCGCGCAACAACTTGAAAGCAGCAACCCACCTGCCATCATTCCACCTATGGTTGCCATTGATCCCTCGAAAGAAGCCGAAGATTCGCAAGAGGATAAACCTAAATGGCAAGCCTTGTATCCCGCAATCGTCAATGCACTTCGCGATCGAATTTTTGCTGCCGCCGCACCGGATGGTAAACAGTTCGAAGCGAACCCTGCGATTATGGCCTTCAACAATATCCTCGCCTCAACCGAGCAAACACCACGCGACTTCGAAAAAGCTGTGAGCGAATACAAAAAAGCGATTCGCACTTTCCCCGAAGTGGAAAAATCAGAATCCAAAGCTATTTATGAAGCGTGGATCAACCAGTTTAACCCCACGGATCTATCCAAATGGTTGTACATCTTCACAGCCGTACTTTGCTTTAGCAGTTTCTTGGTGTGGCCAAAACAAATCAATCGATTTGCATTTTGGATGTTGGTCGCCATCTTGATCCTTCACAGCTTAGCCATCATCAGCCGTATCTATATCACGGGTCGAGCTCCAGTGATCAACTTGTATTCATCGGCTGTGTTTATCGGCTGGGCATGCGTGCTGGCTGGTCTAGGAATCGAAGCAATGTTCCGACTGGGCGTCGGCAACCTTGTCGCGTCCATTATGGGAGGAGCATCGTTGATGGTCGCTTACGGTCTCGATACCAGCGATACCATGCACGTACTTCAAGCCGTTTTGGACACACAGTTCTGGTTGACCACGCACGTTATCTCCATCGCCTTGGGTTATGGTGCAACATTCTTAGCGGGGTTCTTGGGGTTGATCGCCATTCTTTTTCGAATTGTGTCGACTGCAAAACCACCGACTTCGGAACTTGGATTCCAGGAGGCAAAACGCGATCAAGATCAGCTGTATCGGATGATCTACGGTGTGCTCTGCTTTGCCATCTTCTTTAGCTTCATCGGTACCGTACTGGGTGGCTTGTGGGCGGACGATAGTTGGGGTCGATTCTGGGGCTGGGATCCTAAAGAGAACGGCGCTCTGATGATCGTTCTCTGGAACGCTGCCGTGTTACATGCACGTTGGGATCGCCTAGTAGGTCAACGAGGTTTTGCTTTGTTTGCCATCGCTGGAAATATCATTACCGCATGGAGCTGGTTCGGTACCAACCAACTCGGTATCGGTTTACATAGCTACGGGTTCACCAGCGGCATCCTAATGCTCTTGGGATTGTTTGTCTTGTTCAACTTGGTTGCCATCGCCGCCGGTTGGATCTTTACTCACTCCACACTGGAAGAGAAAGTACCACGAAAAGCATAAGTTTGGCTCATGTCGGCAAGTCGCACACCAGCCCGTAGTCCAAGCGCAGCTTAGGCTACGGGCCCATAGATCGCTGCAGTAGCTCGCATCGGCAATGACATTCGATCTTGTTCTCGTGCATAAAGACCTAAAATGACGTACATTCGTACGCATGCTGTATAAGTCCAGTGTGACAACGGTGAGAGGTTCTTGCGATGAATCCTTATGAACCGCCTAAAACACCAGTAGAGCCGAGCAGCGAA
>CAITIF010000800.1 GCA_903892365.1 uncultured Pirellula sp.
CCATGACAAAAATACGTTTGGGATCGCCGCCGTACTCTGCAACATGATCGTGTACCCATCGAATTGATTTAGCAATGTCCGCAACGATCGCTTCCATTGCAACACCAGGAAATAGACGATAGTTGGTAGTCACAAATACATAGTTATTGTCCGTAAAGAATTTCGGCTTGTGCTTCACCATGGTCTTATCCCCTCCTTGCCAACCGCCACCGTGTATCCAAAAAACCACAGGAGCCTGAGTTGCATTCTGAGGTGAGTGAATATCGAGTACTTGGCGCTCGTGTGCCGTTTCGGAATAGGGGATGTCGCGGACAACGTTTTGCGCCATGGCGGTACAGGATACGGAAATTAAAATTGCCATCACCATCAGGAAGGTTTTCATTGCAATGGGTCTTTGCGAGAGAAATGAAAATACTTGCGTTTTCGCATTCAGAAGATCGTACCATAAAGCCATCGGCTACGTTCTTTATGCTCGTTTTAACTGTAAACCACCTTCGCTTACAACCACGGTGCGTTCCGCAATGGAACCGGTGCGAGTTCGACGCCCGCCGGCTAACGAATCGGGGCAAAGCGACTGACGGTAAAACACAAGACCAGAAGCGAGTGTGAAAAACGATGGGATCTTATGACTTTTTACGCTAACTCGCTGGATGGATTCCGGTAAACTAGAATAACCGGGCAGGTCGTTCCCCCAGAACGAACGGTCTCCCACCCATCCCCATCGATTTGATCCCTCCCAAAATCTTGACCCATAATGCTTTCTCGGACTCCGCTTCTTCAGAATGCTCAGTTAGCTAGCCTCTGCTTCTTCACTAAGCTTCTCCTCTCCGAACGCTTGGTTTGCAAGTGCCTTCTGGTTGCTGCCATAACGCTCACGCTATGTGTCGAGGTGGTCGCTCAAGTCGATTTCGCACACGAAGTGTTTCCCATTTTGAAATCGCAGTGCAGCAAGTGCCATGGCGGTGATGAACATGAAGGTGGCTTTTCTTTGAATTCGCGTGAAACGCTAATGGCTGGTTCCGACCATGGGCCTGCGGTCATGGTTGGCAACGCCGAAGTCAGTATGCTCTACGATGTGATCACAACCTCCGATCCTAGCAGACGCATGCCACCCGAAGGCGAACCGCTGTCGGAAACTCAAATCAAAAAAATCGCACAGTGGATCAATCAAGGTGCAGTATGGGACGACGGCCTGACGTTAGCAAAAGACACCTATGAACCACCTCTTTTGCCTCGTCGTCCGGAACTTCCTGCTTCCACTGCAGACAACGAACATCCAATCGATCGACTTCTGCAACACCAGGACCCAAAAGGCTTCAGCAGCGTTCTCTTTTTGGTAGACAACGCTCAGTTCGCACGACGAGCTTTCTTGGATCTGCATGGGCTGCTGCCTACGGAAGAACGTTTAGCTGCATTCCTAAAAGATAGTCGACCCGATAAAAGATCGCGTTTGATCGAGTCACTTTTAAATGACAAGAAAGACTACGCCGAGCATTGGCTGACATTCTGGAACGACCTTCTACGCAACGATTACGGTGGCACAGGCTTCATCACGGGAGGGCGGAAACAAATCAGCCAGTGGCTGTACCAGTCGCTCATCGATAATAAACCGTACGATCAAATGGCCCGCGAACTGATTGCACCCTCGCCCGAATCCGCCGGTTTTTCCGAAGGGATCCAATGGCGTGGAACAGTCAGTGCTGGGCAAACGGTCGAGATTCAATTCGCTCAATCGATGGGGCAATCGTTCTTGGGTATCAACTTGAAATGCGCGTCGTGCCACGACAGCTTTATCGATCGCTGGAAACTGGATGATGCCTATGGACTAGCTTCGATCTTTTCCAAGAGGCCTCTCGATGTGCACCGATGCGACAAACCGACTGGAAAAGTTGCCAAGGCCGCTTGGTTGTTTCCAGAACTCGGGACCGTCAATCCAGACTTGGAACAACCCGAACGACTTCGCCAATTAGCCGGCTTAATGACCCATCCGCAAAATGGTCGCTTCGCACGCACGATCGTGAATCGTCTATGGCACCGAATGATGGGACGAGGAATCGTCGAGCCGGTGGACGCGATGCAAAGCCGACCCTGGAACGAAGACCTGCTCGATTGGTTAGCTGCCGACTTTGTCGAACACGGCTACGATCTCAAACACACCCTCAAGCTGATTGCCACATCGCGTGCCTACCAGTCGCAAACGGAAGTGGTTCAGGATTCTCAAAAGGATACCGAGTATCGATACCGTGGACCGCGCAGCAAACGCATGACAGCCGAACAATTTATTGACTGCGTTTGGCAGCTTTGCAATGCCGCCCCAACCGAATTCGATGCACCGGTAACACGAGGCGGAACGCCCACCGATCCATCTGCTAAGCCGATCGAGCTACAAAGTCTTTGGATTTGGAGCCATGCAAATGCTGAACATGCGCCCGCAAAAGAGCAAGCCACCTTCAAGCGAGAGTTACAGCTCACACATGTGCCTAAACGAGCCATTGTAGTAGCTACCTGCGACAACTCCATCGAACTGTTCATCAACCAAAAGAAAGTGTTCGCTAGCGACAACTGGAATGCCATTCAGGCGGTGCCGATCGCTCGCTATCTTCAAGTTGGGAAAAACGAGTTTGTCGTGGCATGTAAAAACGGAGGAGAGGGCCCGAACCCGGCAGGAGCATTTCTAGAAGTTCGCTGGATCGACAATCAAGGTGTCGAGCAATCGTTCGGCACCAATGCAGATTGGCAATGGACACAAGCCTTGCCTGACCAAAATGGAAAACTGCAAGTGGAAGAAGCGAATTGGAAACCTGCTGTTGTTGCCAGCAAACCGAACATATGGATGAATAGCATTGGGTCGGAGCTTCGATCGAAGCTGGAATTGGCTTTGCGATCGCAAGACTGGATGGTTCGGGCCGCCTTGCGTAAAAGCGATGCGCTGCAACGAACGCTTGGACGCCCAAATCGAGATCAAATTGTGACCAGTCGGCCCGTGGCGTGGAGCACGTTGGAAGCTCTCGAACTATGCAACGCGCCCGTTCTCAATCAATACCTGGCGAAGGGCGCAGAGCACTTTGCAGAGACGGGTTCCCATGCGACCCAGATCGTTGACCAAGTATTTATGCGTGCCTTGGCCCGAAGTCCTTCCGATCTAGAGAAATCGTTCGCCTTGGAAGTTCTTGGCGATGGTATTCCATCTACGGATCGAATCCAAGATTTTCTTTGGACCATGGTGATGCTTCCCGAATTTCAAATCGTTCGTTAATGAGTGAAAGTAGAATGACCAAGTCTTCCCTACCCGATTTCCTTGAAGATCCAAAGATGCCTGCTCGTGAGGTGAGGCGTAAATTTTTGCAGTCGCTTTCCGCAGCGACTGCCGCCGCGCTGATGATGAAAGAGCCTCAATGGGCTCGCTCGCAGGCGCACAGTGGATCCGGGCTGGATCAGCTCAAGCCCACCGCCGACTCTTGCATCTTGCTTTGGATGGGAGGCGGCATGGCGGCTCCAGACACCTTCGATCCCAAACGCTACGTTCCATTCGAAGTGGGAACTCCTGTCAAAAAGATCGAAAGTACCTTCCCCTCGATCGATACCGTGGTGGATCCAATCAAGTTTACTGCTGGGCTGGAGAATATGGCTCGGGTTATGGATCGCGGAACCTTGATCCGATCGCACGTTCTACCCGATCTTGGAAGCATTCTGCATTCCCGCCACCAATACCATTGGCATACGGGTTATGTACCGCCGCAAACGGTGGCTTGCCCGCACATGGGTGCCTGGATGGCAAAAGTCTTGGGGCCATTGAACCCAGTCATCCCACCCTTTATCACCATCGGCCAACGTCTAGAAGGGGTTGGTGAGTCGGAAGAGTTAAAGGCCTTTACCACCGCCGGCTTCTTTGGAAGCGAATTTGGCCCAATGGTGCTACCATATCCAGCCGAGGCTGCTCAAGCGGTTCGGCCCCCCAAGGGCATGGAAGGTGGCCGCTTTCAAAATCGTTATGCGTTGTACAAAAAGTTAATCGATCAGCATCCTCAACGTGATTCCATGAGCGATTTTCAGCAACAGTCGTTACTGCAATCGATGGAGAACGCTCATCGGCTGATGAATTCACCGGATCGAGCCGCATTCGATATCACGCAAGAGCCCAAGGAGAGCTACGATCGCTACAATGTGGGGCAGTTTGGCCAAGGGTGTTTGTTAGCTAAGCGGTTGGTCGAATCAGGTGCTCGATTTGTCGAGGTCACTACGGAATATGTCCCGTTCCTAAACTGGGATACGCATGCGAATGGCCATGAGACCTTAGTTCGAATGAAGAAGGAGATCGATCAGCCGATCGCGCAGCTGATTCTTGATTTGGAGAAAAGCAAATTATTGGACCGAACTCTTGTAATTTTAGCAAGCGAATTCAGCCGTGACATGATTATGGAAGGCAAGCCGGGTTCGGCAGCTGCGGACCAAACCACGGAACCTGTTGAAGAACTGAAGGAGATGAAGCACTATGGGCAGCATCGTCACTTCACGGGTGCATCGTGTGTACTGATGTTCGGCGGTGGGATACAGCGTGGGCGACTGTATGGTGCTTCCGCAGTGGAACGACCCTTTATTGCGATTGAAGACCCCATATCCGTGATGGATTTGCATGCAACTATTTATCGCGCGATGGGCATAAGTCCAAAAACAACGTTTGAGATTGAAGGTCGACCGTTTTACCCGACCGAAGACGGCAACGGAATCCCGGTATCAAGTTTGTTCCGAGCGTAGTAGGCCGTAACAAGCGCTGTACTTATGCGTTTCCTGGCTTGAGTCCTCGAATCGCGAGTGTAGAATGGAACCCCCGCCTTATGATCCCGCCTGCGGTGCAATATCACCTCCCGTCCTCGATGATCCCGTAGGAGTTCAGCATGGAACTTTCGCATTCTTGTTTTCGGTCGCTTCCTGCAATGCTTGCAAGTATTGCTTGCCTGTCGTTCTGCAGATCTTCAGCCGGCGAAGTGCCCGAAGCGCTGCAATTCAACACGCACGTTCGACCAATTCTGTCCGACAAATGCTTCGCTTGCCACGGATTTGATGCAAAGAATCGACAAGCCGACTTGCGACTCGATACCTTCGAGGGTGCCACGTCCGACCAAAATGGTCTCGCCTCCATCGTGCCGCTCCATCCTGAAAAAAGCGAACTGTGGCGTCGAATTACGTCTAACGAACCGGCCGAAGTGATGCCTCCGGCCGATAGCCATAAGTCCCTTTCTGATGACGAAAAAGAAATTCTGCGTCGTTGGATTGAGCAGGGTGCCAAATACCAAAAGCATTGGGCATTTGAAACGCCCATCCCAATAACTCCCCCAGTTGCAGAGGCTACATCTAATAACATTATCGACCAATTTATCGCACAACG
>CAITIF010000801.1 GCA_903892365.1 uncultured Pirellula sp.
CACAGGAAAGCTAGAGAAGAAAGCGATTTGGAACGGAATCCCACCAATGACTCGGTTTACAAAATAGTACGTGCCAATCGAGCTAATCGCACCTGCAACCACACCTAACAGAATCGCTTCGCCCAACACGAGAAAGATAATCTGATTGGGTTGAAAGCCGATGACCTTGAGCACAGCCATCTCTTTGCGACGTTCACGCACGCTGATGCTGATTGCATTGGAGATGACCACGGTCAGCGTGATGATGATCGCTGGGGCAAGCAAGTAGCGGAGAATCATCAGCAAATCTTTGTAGGCCGCCAGAAAGTTCGATACGCCAGAGGAGGCTGTTTCGATCTTGACGGGTGGAGCAGCAAACATGGGGGAGTTGTCAATTTGGCCACTCATTTTGGTGAACGTATCTTTGGTCGGTACTTTGACCCAAACCAAATTCAAGGTCTTTTCAGCGAGCGGATGGGGCTTTCCCTTGCTGGCCTTGTAGGCATCCAACGATGCATTCAGATAGTCCCGATTGATGCAGGTGTTGTTGTCGTAACGTCCCGGTGGAAAGGTTCCGACGATCTCGCATTCCAGTTCCAGGTCGCGGTAATTGATACCAAAAACCTTGATGCGATCCCCAACCTTCTTTTCGATGGCGGCCAATCTCTTTTGACCAACGATAATCCCTTGGCGATTTGATTCCATCGCCTTAATGGCCTTGTCCAATTCCGCCTTGGGGCCAGGTTGAAGCGAGTCTAATTCGTCCATCATGGTCAGAAGCTTTTTGGGTTCCATGCAAAAGGCGAAGATGAAGGTGCTGAAGCCGATGTTGGTCTTGTCCACACTGCCAATGAAAAACTGCCAAGTCATGGAGTCCATAGGCTTCACATCGGACTCTTCTCGAGCGGCTCCGTTTTCCAATGTGTTGGCATACGAAAATGGAAGTTGGCTTGGGATGCTCCATTTTTCGGTGACGATCCCCTTAAAGTTGGCAGACTTTTCGGAGGTTGCCATATCCAGGAAGCCCAGGATGGACCAGATCAGAGTAATAACAAAAACCAAAACCATCACACCGGCGCTGGTCAGCATGGACCGAACCAGATTGCGACGTAGGTTCTTAAAAATCAACATCATGAATTTCATAGTGGGTCTCCTAACCGGCTTCGTAAAGTGCTTCGTCGGGCTGATCGACCAGCCGGCCTTTGTCGAGATGCTGGATGCGATCCGCGCGACGGGCGGCTCGCAAATCGTGAGTCACCATCAAGATCGTTTTGTTCAGAGATCGTTGCAGCGTTCCAAGCAAATCCAAAATCTCATGAGCCGATTTGGCGTCCAAGTCTCCGGTCGGTTCGTCGGCCACGATCAAGGTTGGGTCGGTGACAATAGCTCGCGCGATACCCACCCGTTGTTGTTGTCCGCCAGACAGCTGACTGGGCAAGTGCGAATTACGGTCATTCAGTCCCACAAGTTCTAAAGCAGTCATGACTTGTTCGCGCCGTTTTCTCGCACTGAGTGGCAGAAGCAACAAAGGCAGTTCCACGTTCTCGAATGCCGAAAGGACAGGCAGCAGATGATAAAACTGGAAAACGAACCCAACATGTTCGTTGCGCCATCGAGCCAATTGCGATTCGTTCATGGTCGATACGCATCGGTCGCCGACCCAGATCTCGCCTTCGCTGGGAGTGTCCAGTCCGGCGATCAGATTGAGCAACGTTGTTTTGCCGGAACCGCTAGGTCCCATCAAGGCCAGGAACTGGCCCTCTGGCACATCGAGGTCCAAATCGTTTAGGACATTCACACGTTCGGCACCTCGTTTGAAGTATCGGGACACATGCGAAACTCGAACAATTGGTTTGGAGGTCACTCGTTAGGCACCTTGAACAATGGAGGGGGGATAAATTGCGGCCGAGGCGAAATCATTGGAAGGATTCGCTTTCTCGACATCAATCCATTTTGGATGAAATCTATTTCTCTGGGGAGCTGAAGAACACGACAATCGCGCTCATTTCGGGCTTCAAGTACGCGCCTTGTTCTTCTTCGGGAACTCGAACTGCAACGCGAACCGGCACTGCCCCTTTGGCTCGGTCGGCGATGGGCATCAGACGCGACACGGTTCCTTGGTACACTCGTTTCGGATAGGCTTCCGATCGAACTTCGCATAATTGTCCCGCAAATACTTTGGAGACATCGCGTTCTTGAATGTTCAAGTCGATCTCCAGATCGGAAAGATCTGCGATATCACAGACGCTGGTCGAGCCACTGAACGCGACGGGATTAACCAGGTTTCCTTGCTCTGCATTCTTTTTCAGAATGGTGCCAGAGATGGGAGCTCGAAGAGTGCAATTATCCAGTCGCCATTCCGACTTGATCAGATTGGCTTCGGCTTGAATGATGGCAGCCTTGGCCATTTCAATTCGTTCTTTTCGAGGGCCTTCCTTCATCATGTCCAGCGATTGG
>CAITIF010000802.1 GCA_903892365.1 uncultured Pirellula sp.
CCAACTAAGGACTCAACACTTTTAAAACAATCGTCTGCGCCGAACTTGGTCCCGGGGGGGAAAGGAATCCAATCCAAATCCTCTTCTTTGAGAACATAACCTTTTGCCAATGGTCGATTCGCCGACACAACCATTTCGGGCAACTGGATGACGGAGCGGAGCGGAATGGACTGCTCCCCATTCGGCCCCTTTATCAAGAATTGAAATTCCTGTTCACCTTCCCAGGGAGGCTGTCCACCGGCGACGCCGAGTATCTTGGCTCGTTGCGACAAAAGCCCTGCATACTCGCTTGGAACTATTACTTTGACGATCCAGCGGCCGTTGGAGTTGGTCTTGGTTTTCAAATAATTCGAAATCGCTTCGCTTGCAAATCGCTCAGCAACCGAAAGGGTCACGGGCGTCGTGAAGGGAGCGGTGAACCTTGTACGATCCACAGGGGAGGACTTGGCGGAATCCTCGGCGGTGCCTACCTGAGTGTATTGAGCTTGATGGATGACCGGTATTTCTGCTGAAGAGTTCATCGCTCCCTTTGGCTCATTCAAGTCGAGTTTCCTCGCGCGGACACCTTCGACTCGATGCACTTCGCACTCGTTCGAACCCCTCCAACGAATGGCCTCCGATGCTAAACCTCGCAGTTGAAGCATCTTTTCGATCGATGAGCGCGACCAAGTCTGTTTACTGCCCATGCTCGGAGCAGGAGCCAGCGGCAAGTCTGCTATTTGGTGTACGATAGCGTCAGAACCTTGCAGCTCGACCATATCCGATAGAAGCAATACATTGGATGGACAGTCCGCTTTTGCTTTCAATGTAACTGTTACCGAGGACGCTCGCGATGGGACGGGACTATCGGCCCAGACGAACTGCCCCAAAGATAACGCGCTCCAAAAAGCAACAACCGCTACGACGCAACAATCTACGAAACGAAACCAAATGCGGGACTTCCATGTTTCTAACATGCGATGAGCTTCCATGTTCATTTACGTCTAACCGCGTCGGAGATTCGAAATCTGCTGGAGAATTTGGTCGCCAGCTTGAATCGCTTGCGAATTCAGTTCGAAGCCGCGTTGCGTGGTGATCAAGTCGATCATTTCTCGAACAGGCTCGACATTGGATTTTTCTAGCGAGCCCTGCCGTATAATGCCAAGTCCTTGCAATCCAGGCTGCCCCGGTTGGACCTGGCCACTTGCATCGGTTGCTTGGTACAGATTTTCTCCGACTTTAAGCAAGCCATCGGGATTAATGAAAGAAGCCATCTGGATCTCGCCCACCTGATTCAGCTGAGTCTGTCCAACCTGACGCACCATAACCTGACCGTTAGGATTGATTACCACGTTCATTGCGTCTGGCGGTATGGTAATCGCGGGCTCTAGCAGTCTGCCGGTTTGGGCTGACCCTATTACCAACTGGCCGTTTGCATTAATGTCAAGATTGCCGCTACGTGTATACATGAACGAATTGGAAACAGGGTCATTCACCTGCAAGAACCCATTCCCTTCGATCGCAACGTCCAAATTGCGACCTGTTTGTTCGATCGTTCCTTGCTGAAAATCTTTTTGCGTACTTTGAACGCGAGTCCCCAAACCAACTTCGACACCGACAGGAGTTGGATTCTGCTGGGAATCTTGAATGCCGGGGTAAACTTCGTGTTTATAGAGTAGATCTTCAAAATTGGCGCGGTCACGCTTGAACGCAGTGGTATTCATGTTGGCCAAATTATTGGCGATCACGTCCAACTTGGTTTGCATGGCATCCATGCCGGTCGCCGCGGTGTAGAGAGTTTGAACGCTCATCTATTGTGTCCCTTCACAGATTGCAAGATCGGTAATGAATTGTTTTTGACTGGAAAAAGTGTTTTCAATGCTTACGAATCTCGAAGCATTCGCCCTATCAGGTTGCCTGACGCTTGGTCTTGATGTTGAATCAGCCGTAAATTGGATTCATACGCTCGAGTTGCTTCGATCAATTCCATCATGGCCGAGGTCGGATTCACGGCGGACTTTTCTAGCTGACCACTTGCGATGGAGCGTTCTCGCGGGGGGACCGGCTGGGGAGGTGTAAGTGGCTTAAAGAGATTGTCTCCAGCCCTTGCCAAGTCACCAAGTGATTCCGGCCGAGCCAACATCAAAGACAGGCTGGCGCCATTCTGCTGAATCGTCCCGTTTTGATTGACGTCGTAGCGAGCTGAAGGATCGATCGTGATCGGGTTACCATCCACACCCAAAACGAAATCCCCGTTGGTATTAGTCAACTGGCCAGTTGCATTAAAAAGAAATCCGCCAGCTCGCGTGAGAAATTGTTCTTCGCCCCGCTGAACTACGAAAAAGCTCTTATCATCCGTGATGGCAAAATCGGTTTTGTTACCAGTTGTTTCAATTGGCCCCATGTCGAACATGGTTTGAGTCGGTTGGATTTTGGCGCCACCGCCGATATCTGCTAGCGTACCAGAACCGGCAGATATATCGCCGTCCTCAATGGACTGACTGTGCCGAGCCTGAACGATAGCCAGAGAAGGTTTGAAGCCTGGTGTATTGATGTTAGCTAGGTTATTGCTCAGCACTTCCAAGCGATGGTTTTGGACGTGCGCTCCCGAAGCAGACAAGTAGGAACCGTATGGCATGAGAAAATCTCCCGATAACGAACACCGAACACGAGGGACTCTAGCGGTTGCAAAACATCGGCGAAATGTCAGTTTTTTGTAAAGAGTTTGGCTAATCCCCCCAGAGCGCCCAACCGATTCAAAAAGTCTTTAGGAGCTTTTGCGATGCGACACATTTTGCTCACGGCAAGAGCCCCAACGGTTGACATGACGCCGGAGAGGGACAGGTGGCGTTTCGGATGACGTGCATAAAGCATCGATCGCGGCAAGCTTCAGCAGCTCAAGGATTTCTCCAGCTGGAGCGGGAAATCAACGGGGCAAGTGGACGAGCATCGTCGATTGCGACGGGCCTCATTCCCTTAACGCATACTTAATGTAAAGCATGCGAGCTTTATTGCACTTGCCGCTCAACTTGCATGCGATTTTGTTGAGATTGCGTAAAGATTTGGCAAGCGGACTTTCGCAATACTAATGCAAGGAAACTTGCATTCTATTCGCATCTTTTTTATTAATTTCCGTTAGGCTTTTCATTGAGTCGCGGCATTCCACCCCGGCATCCGCTCTAGATTGGCCTGGCGTTTGCTAGCTGTCGCTCTTAGAACAACAGTGCGCAATCTCTCCGCACCTGTGTTTGGCTACCCAGAGCAAACTGATTGAGAGACAGAAACTTCAGGCGGAGTTACCTAATGATTCGAACGGCGTTTTATTCCTTTTTCTTATTGGCAATGTTGTGTTCGGGCTTAGTAGCCCAAGAAGCAGCACCTACGACAGCGTCGGAACCAGCAGCCGCAGAACCGGCGGCGGTGGAACCTCAGACTCCAGCGGGCGTTGGTTCCTCGATGGCCCCAGCAGATCCGGTTACCCCCGCGGCGGCCCCTGTTGCTCCGGGAACCAACGGAGACCAAGCGTGGATGCTTACCTGCTGTGCTTTGGTTTTGTTGATGACTCCAGGCCTTGCATTTTTCTACGGCGGGCTAGTGGGACGCAAGAACATTTTGAGTGTTCTGATGCAATGCTTTTTGTGCATGGGCGTTGTTAGTATTTTATGGGTTGTAGTCGGTTTTAGCATGGCATTCTCTGGTGATGATGTCGGCTTTGGTGGATTCATGGGAAATCCGATGACGCACTTGATGTTGAAGGACATCAGTTTCACCGACGTTTGGCAACCAGTCCCTACCTACAACACACAGATCAGCGAACAGACCTTCATGGCGTTTCAGATGATGTTCGCGATCATCACGCCAGCGCTGATCATTGGTGCTTTTGCTGAAAGAATGAAGTTCGTCGCCTTCATGGTATTCTTACCAGTATGGTGTTTGGTAGTTTATTGCCCAGTTGCTCACTGGGTATGGTATGGCCCAACTGGATTCTTTGGACTGGGCGCGTTCAACGAGGGGGCAGTATCCGTCGGAGCTCTTGACTTTGCTGGTGGAACCGTGGTTCACATCAATGCAGGAATCGCAGCTCTCGTGTGCTGCATCGTCGTAGGACCTCGACGTGGCTTTCCAAAGCAAGTAACTGCTCCGCACAACTTGCCTTTCGCAGTTCTTGGGGCTGGTTTGCTGTGGTTTGGTTGGTTCGGTTTCAACGGCGGTAGCGGTTTGTACGCTGGTGACCAGGCAGTACGTGCCTTTGTTACAACCCACATGGCAGCAGCAACTGCAGGCGTGACCTGGGCACTGATCGAGATGATTCGAAATGGTCGACCAACGGCTCTAGGAATGATCACCGGTGCTGTTGCTGGTCTGGTTGGTATCACACCAGCTGCCGGTTTCGTTGATGTTGGTTCTGCCATGATCATCGGCGCAGGAGCGACCATCGTCAGCTACTTCTTTGTTGCGATCGTCAAGCCAATGTTGAAGTACGACGACTCGTTGGACGTATTCGGCGTTCACGGAATGGCTGGAATCTGGGGTGCGATTGCGACGGGGATATTCGCAATCAAGGGTTTCGGCTACGAGACCAATGGCGGCTTGATTGAAGGAAATTCGTATCAAGTGTTCCTACAAGCAAAAGCGGTTCTCTACACTGTGGTTTATTCCGGTGTTGTATCGTTTGTCCTGCTAAAGCTGATCGACTTTACAATTGGTCTTCGAGTGAGCGAAGACGGCGAAAAGATGGGCTTGGATTTGACCGACCACGCCGAGACCGCTTACACGATCTCCTAGTGGATCTCCGCTGTTTTCAGTGGAGCAAAAACAAGAAGAGCTCGGCAATTCGCCGAGCTCTTTTTCATTAGTGACCTTGTGGAATCAACCATCTCGTCGACGATTCGATCCGCTTCTGCACGTCTGAAAATAACAAAAATGGCCAGAAACCGATGGCGAAGCCGAGTCCAGCAGAGTCGCAACTTGCAAATCCCAACCATTCATTTGTCACCAAAAGAAAGCTTTCCGGCGTAGTTGAAAGCCTGGAATTACCGTGGGAGTTCATATAGAGTAGTATTGCGAATTAGCTACCACTCTAGAAAGGTGATTAGGATGCTTTGTCTCGGCCGTGTGTATTTGCTTCGAACCCAAGGTTTATTGGCATTTTCATGCCTGTTTTTCAGCGCTTCGATTGGTTGGGCCCAAGATCTTTTCCCAGACAAAGGACTAGAAGCAGTCGTTCGGCGCGAGGTTTTTGAGAAGCGATACAATTCGGAGCCGTTAAACGCTGACGATGTAAAAAACATCTCCCAGGTGATTGGCAAAGGGAAAGGGATCAAGAGTCTCGAAGGCCTCCAGTATTGCAAGGCCTTGATGAAGTTGGATCTCGAGAACAACGAGATCGCAGACTTGACTCCGATCAAGGATTTGAAACTATTGCAATCGATCGACTTGTCTTCCAACAAAATCGAATCTTTGGAAGCACTTGCTGGTCTGGTTCAGTCGCAGTATTTGCAAGTATCCAAGAACGGGATCGTCGATCTTGGGCCGCTGCGAGGTATGGCCAATTTACGATCGCTTTATGCCGCGGAGAACAAAATCAAATCGATTGAACCAATCGGTGGGCTCCGTAAAATGTGGACTCTGCATCTCTCCGGTAATTCTGTGGAAGACTTGGCATCGCTGAACCAGCTCGCAGGACTTGAATCCATCAGTCTTCGAGGCTGCGGGATCAAGAGCCTTGAGTTTTTAAGAGCATTGAAGCCAAATCTCTTGGTGCTAACCGACAATCCGATCGGCGATTTTGGTCCTTTGGTTGAATCGGTTGAAGCCGACGTCAAGACAGACAGTCGATTTGCTCCTTATTTGAGACTCTATTTGGATGAAAGCCTACTAAAAGACCCTTCCCACAATGTCTCTATAGAGCGGTTGCGGACGGCAGGAGTTCGCATCAACCCTGAAAACAAGTAGCGAATCCAATCACCATGAGCCTATTTTTGCCTCTCGAACTTATTGCGGACGGTATGCGAAAGCAACCAGTCCTATCGAAACGCCGGCGTCACATGCGAATTCGTCGAGCGGCAGCATTTGCATTCGTTTTCCCGTTCGTCTTCACGACTTCAGTGCAGTCGTTTGCTCAGTCGGCCAACGATTCCCCGTTCAGGCCTCGAACGGATGTCAACGCGACGCAGGACACGATCGAACTGCGGGAACGATTGAGTCGGATGAGCGATTCGCGGGGCCCGATTGATCCATTAGGTGCGTTTCTTCGTCAAGCGGAAGCGGATTCAGCAACCGTATCGAATTCGACCTCCAAGAGCGGCTTGACCGAACCAGAAAGAATGGCCGATCGAAAGTCACTTC
>CAITIF010000803.1 GCA_903892365.1 uncultured Pirellula sp.
CATGCATATCCGCGACCAGTTGGAAAATGGCCGGCTTCAGCTTCATTTTCCATGGCTCAGGATCTTCAAGATACTGATCGATTTGCTCGTAATTGAAACGATGCTGATTGCAGATAACGCTGTTGAAGACGTGCTGATGAATCAACGTGCCTTCAGGGGTGTATTCCATGAAAACAGTTTTCGCGAGCCGTTTGCGGTCGGGCTGAAGCGAAGCAAGGTGATTGCTGATCGTCTCAGGAATCATCGGGATGACTTTGTCCGGAAGATAAACGCTGGTACCACGACGGCGCGCTTCTTCGTCAAGAGCTGAGCCAATCGGGACAAAGTAAGAAACATCTGCGATATGGACTTGAAGCTCCCAGTTCCCCTTCTCGTTTTTGCTCAACGAGATCGCATCGTCAAAATCGCGAGCATCGACCGGGTCAATCGTCAGTGTTGGAACTGCGGTCAGATCTGTTCGATTTTCTGGGATAAGGTCTTCATTGAAAAGATCCGCTTGAGCGCGCGCAACGGCAATTGCTGCTTCTGGGTACGTGTCCTCTAGCCCGAATTGGTGCATGACCGCTAAAGTGTCGATGGCAGGATTCTTGCTGCTGCCAAGCACCTTCAGGATGACCCCTTCGCCAGGATGGAAGGCATCCGGGAAGCGGACCAGCTCAACAATCACTTTGTCTTTTTCGTTCAGCGGCAGCCCGCGGATATCACCAATCTGAACCGGATGATCGAGCTTCGCTCCATCCACCCACACCACCGATTTACCGTCGATCAGTTGATAGGTCCCGGAAAACTCGCGGCGTGCTCGCGCTACGATCTCTTCTACTTGACCTTCCACTTTACCATCTTTTCCCGTTCGCACTATTTTTACGCGAACCGTATCACCCTCCATTGCCCCTCGCGTGGCCGAGGGTGGTATGAAAATGTCATCGATTTTCTCATGAGTCAGCGAAGGAGCCACCCGAACAAAGCCGAAGCCGCCTGTAGCCGCCCGAAACGTTCCTTGCCGTTCGTTACGCTCACGTCTTGACCGAGAAGACCTGTCGAGCTCGTGAGGCGATTCCAGTTCCAGATCCGATTCCAAATCCGAATCGGCGTTACTCACGAGCACAGGCGCTGGTGCAGACGCAGATTTCGCGGGGCGTCCTTTACCATGTTGATCTAGCCGCATCACCATGTGATTGGCGCCAAAAACAATCAGGCCATCGCGAACCAGTTGTTTAATTGCACGACGAACAAGCCTATAGTCTTCCTCGGGAAGCTTCAACGTCTTGAGGATGATGCGAGGTTTCGACGGACGGTAGTCCGCAGAGTGTACCAGCGTTAGAACTTGCTGGAGAATTAGATCGAGAGTCATATGCTCTCTAGAATACATGGAACAAAGTCATTTTCCTAGAAGCCCGGAGGAAATGAAGCCAGGCAATTAGGTAAATAACTCTACGAATGTGTCCAAAGTGTGGGGGCTACCAGTTGCTGTGCCGCCATTTTGATGGCGGTCACAGCCCTGACTAACTTCAGGCTATCGCAAATGCGCTTGGAGCCAACCATCATCCACTTGAATGGATGCCAGCTTCAGGCCTTGGAGCTCTTCTGGCAATTTCTCTGTAACGTTGATTGGTTTATCAAGAAGTGTTTCTTTGAAAACCTGATCAAAACGATTCTTCAGAAAGCTTCGCAAGGTGACAGCTTTCAAGCCTTTTTGTGACTTGGCGGAGAAATCGATGCGAATCTCTCCCTGGCGATGGAATTGAAGCAAGCCATCAGTCACAACGGGCAGGTAGGATGCTTCGATGGCAGCCGGTTGGTCAAGTACTTGATCCCCCTTATCTAGTTGCTCGGTCCGAATCCGGAACGTGATCAGTCCATTATCCAGTTGCAGCTCGACCGGATTGAATTTATCCATGGTTAGAGACCATACTTCACCGTCATCTTTCAAGATGGGCTGACCGTTGTTCAGTCCTTCGAATTGTGCGGCCAAAGCTGGAAACTCGGCACTTCTTAAGACTCGACCGCCCAGAACAGGGTCTGTCAAATTGGAGATGACAGATTCGTGGAACTGCACCGAGATTCCCGAACTTTCAACCAACAAGGGGCAAGAGTTTGGTGCTGACAACTGGACGCCCTGTTGGACGTTCCAGAGGAGTGCAAGATACTCAGGCGAGCTCCAAGTCACTCGGTTGGGTCGGCTTAACCCAAGTCGCTTTAAGATTGGCATGTCGGGTGTTCGAATCTTGTCATTGGCTTGAGCGATTTGAGTCGAGATCTGCGAGTGGAATTGATTTTTCACTCGATTCTCAAGCCGGCCTTCTGCAATTGCATCGGCCTCTGGTTTTGACTTGGCGGCTTGCTTCGAAGCAATCTTCCTGACGATCCCGAGCTTTGCTTCAATGTTATCGATTTGGCTCGATAAGTTAGCATCCACATAGGTGTCGTTCAGAGGCACCAGGCCCCTGTCCATCAGGGCAATCGTTTCGCTTGCTGCGACGCTCCCGTATCCTTGCGTATGTAGTTTCACTGAGCGATTGTAGCCGATGTTTTGGCTTGAAAAGTTA
>CAITIF010000804.1 GCA_903892365.1 uncultured Pirellula sp.
ACCGATTCACAGCCAGGTTACATATGGTCCGTTTCACCGTCGACCAAACTGTACCCGCTCTTTTACAACCCTACATTTGTTTCGCTTCCATTGTTGGGTGAGAAGCTTGGCAAAGATGCTCCTGCGATTGTCCCTGAAGTTGTTCGGTTGGATCTCGAGTCGCCGGTATGGATCAGCCGGTGGGACAACTACATTTACGGTCGATTTCCCAACGACTTTTACAAGACGGATCAACCCGCAAAACTCAAGAAAGATTTAATGATCACAGACACGAAACCGCCATTAAGCGTCCGAGCCGCATCGGCGGTTTACACAGCTGAAAGAGGGGATGGTCTAACGATTGGCGGACTTGTTGGAGATGTTACGGCCGAAGGTGCGTTGATGCGAATGGTTGCGACGAAAGATACAGGGGCTCCGTTCACGGGAATTAGCCGGCCAGTTTCTTTTCAAACAGATCGAGCCGTCGATCAAGTGTCCTTACGAGCGAACGTGATTCCCAAGTGGTATCGCCATCGTTATTTTGCGGTCGCAAAATGATCGCGATTTAACGAACAAGCCACAAGGATCCATCAAGGCATCGCCAGGCGATTTGTGGCCGATGTCTTTAGCGTTTGACGATCGAATCCATACGAATGCGAGGACGGACGCATGCCGTGGTGTCCCCTTGCATCCATTGGCATACACCTTCTTGTAGGGTCGCTTGCAGGCGCATGGTGCGTTGGAGAAGACTGGTCGTTGAGTCGACTTCGTCCACATCCAAGTCGATCACTAACAGATTTTTGAGTCGCCCGAAGGCTGCTTGATTTTTGGTCCACCAAACTTCGGCGGAATTTCCGCTATAGGAAACGATGATGACTTGTTGAGCTTTACCGCAAGCGCGTCGGACTGCCGATTCATCAGGTTGTCCGAGTTCAATCCATTTGATGATCCCGCCAGTCAGATCTTTTTGCCAAAGTGCAGGCTCTTCCTCGTTGCTCAATCCACGCCCGAACTCTAAGGCTTCATCGGCAAACAACGTAAAAACGATAAGCCGTGCCATCAGACGACGATCATTTTCTGAAGGGTGTTGGGCCAAAGTTAAGTGGTGGGTTGCATAGTAGCCGCGATCGATATCGCTCACTTCTAATTCGGCTTTGTAAACAGTCGCTTTTGTTGCCATGGTATCTCCGCTGCATCGTGGAAAAGGACCGAGTTTTAACGCAAAGTCGCCCGGACGCAAACTCAAAATCCAGCAACACCCCGTAGTGGATCTGGCTACAGATTCCTCCGCGACTATCTTCATCCACTACTTACCAAAAAATGAAGTACAATACAGACTTCTAATGGTTTTCAACTGATCAACTAGTTCATACGGGAGAACTTCGATGAAGAGCGCATTCAATTCGCATGGATCGGTAGGTATCAATCGCCGTAAAGTATTGGTTGCTGGCCTTGCAACCACGGGCGCTTGCTTGTTGCCTTCTCCAGCACGGTCCGAAGTCAAGAAATTGATTCCGATTGTAGACTGTCATCAGCATCTTTGGGATTTGGATCGTCAGAAGTTGTCTTGGCTAAAAGGGAACGAAACTCTGGGGCGTAGTTTCGTGATGAAGGATTATCTGGAAGCCATCGAGGGGACTGGTATTTCCCGAGCTGTGTACATGGAAGTCGACGTCGACCCGGAGGAGAAGACGAAGGAGGGGGAGATCATAACTGAATTGTGTATGCAACCGGGTTCGTTGACGGTTGCGTCCGTTCTGGGGTGTATTCCGGACGCTCCTGATTTTTCCACTTATCTAGCTCAGTGGAAAAAGAATCCCTATGTAAGAGGTTTTAGGACCGTGTTGTCTGGTGACAACGACCGATGCATTATGCCGGCTTTTGTGAAGGGAATTCAAGCCATTGGGGAGGCAGGTTTTCGATTCGATCTTTGCACTAGTCCGAAGGGTCTAGCGAACTGTGTCAAGTTGATGAAGAGCTGTCCAGGCACGCGATTTATTGTTGACCATTGCGGGAATGTG
Source organism: uncultured Pirellula sp. (assembly GCA_903892365.1). Taxonomy (GTDB): domain Bacteria; phylum Planctomycetota; class Planctomycetia; order Pirellulales; family Pirellulaceae; genus JBKCUI01. The sequence continues at coordinate 2,001 of CAITIF010000804.1, forward strand.
GAGATCAAGGCCTGGAAACCGCAGAATCGCAATGATAACGCGAGCCGCAAAATGATTCTTGACTGGAAACGTGACATGGCTGCGTTGGCTGCGAATCCCGAGACGATTTGCAAGATCTCGGGCATTGTCGCGCAAGCCACCGAGGGATGGGCCGCGGAAGACCTGGCCCCTGCGATCAACTTTTGCCTTGATACCTTCGGACCGGATCGCGTGGTGGTGGGTAGCGACTGGCCGGTATGCTTGACAGGAGCCACGCTTGTTCAGTGGATCACAGCACTTCGAGAGATCATTGCATCGCGTCCTGAATCGGATCAGCGAAAACTGCTCCATGAAAATGCTGTGCGGCATTATGTTATCGAGAACATGATTATCGATTGATGTAACGGCTACAGGAAATTCATTAGAGTTTTTCATTTCCAGAACGCTCTCATCGTATTAGTAGCAACCACGGAATACACGGAACACACGGAAAACCAGCCTGTCTTCTTTATGGCTTTCATTCCGTGTTTTCGGTGTGTTCTGTGGTTCCAAAATCGGTCCTTTCATGGA
>CAITIF010000805.1 GCA_903892365.1 uncultured Pirellula sp.
GTCAGCCCGGCGAGTTCAAAGTACCTGCTAACGCCAAAGTTATCCGTGGCGAAGTGGTGCTTCCTGGATTGGTCGATGTGCGAACTTGTGTTGGGCTGTCAGGGATCTTGAACTTCGAACATGATTCGGACCAACTGGAGTCGTCGTCACCATTGCAGCCGGAACTACGAGCCATCGATGCTTACAATCCGCGTGAAGAATTGGTCGCGTACATTCGCAATTATGGGGTGACGACCGTTCATACGGGGCATGCGCCGGGCGAGCTGATTTCAGGCCAGACCATGATTGTGAAAACGGTAGGCGATACGGTCGAGTCTGCTTTGATGTTCGATGGTCGCGCGATTGCGGTGACCTTGGCGGAAGCGTCGACGAAATCAGGAAAGGCCAGCCCAGGAACGCGTGGCAAGCAAATGGCCATGCTTCGCTCGTTGTTGATTGAAGCTCGCGAGTACAGCGCAAAGGTTACCAAGAAAGCAGCCGCTAAAGAGCCTGCAGCCGGTGAGCAGGATAAGGAAGGCAAAGAGAAAAGCAAAGCGGACGAACCGATGGCTCGAAATCTCAAGCTAGAAGTTTTGTCGGAAGTGCTGTCTGGAAAGAAGGCGTTATTGATAACGGCCGATCGAGCTCAGGATATCGCGTCTGCAATTCGACTTGCCGAAGAATTCAAGATTCCGTTATGGCTGGATAGTGCTTCGGACGCACATTTGATGATTCCGCAATTGAAGGCTGCTGGGGTTACCGTACTGTTGCATCCTTCGATGGCTCGGGCCAGTGGGGAGAAAGAAAATCTTTCCTTCCAAACAGCTTCGAAGCTTCGCGAGGCGGGAATTCCGTTTGCAATACAGGGTGGCTTTGAGCCTTACGTTCCCAAGGTGCGTGTCGTGTTGTTTGAAGCAGCTGTCGCGGCCGCTCACGGACTTAGTTTCGAAGATGCCGTTGAATCGATTACCCTGTCGCCAGCCAAGATCCTTGGCATTCAAGACAGGGTTGGTTCGATTGCTGTAGGGAAAGATGCGGACTTGGCTATTTACGACGGCGATCCGTTTGAATATACAACTCATTGCACCGGAGTTGTGATCGATGGGGTTGTTGTGTCGAGCGAGAGTCAGTAGGCAAGGCTTTGCGACTTGGCGTAAGAATCGCAAAGCTTGAATGGATTTACTGGGCCGCGGGCGCTAGCCGCGTTACGGTTTCCCTGCCAAATACGGTTGCCGCGGCTAGCGTCCGCGGCTCAAGGGGCTCTTTGTTATCTTTCCTCTACGACATCCGGTGATGTTGACTTTGAATTCGGGTCTGCCGGTTTTTGCTTTAGCTTCTTGGGCTGCTGAGAGGGATTCGATGGGGATCCATTGGGTTGGCTATAGTTTTGTGGATTTTGCGGGAGAGCTCCTGGCACGCCAAGCAAAGGGTTTGCCCCTATTCCAATGTTCCCGGTGGTGCGACTGTAGTAATGAGTTTGAGGAGGAAAGTTCGAAGTTGGAAAAGGGTTTGGAACAAGAGTTGGTGGCATCATCGGTGGTGTTATCGACAGCTCAGGCATATCCCCTTCCGAATCTTGTTCGATCAGTTGGATTCGCAAGTCGACTAACTTGGGAAAGGATTCCTCTCGCTTTTCAATTTGCTTCTTAAGTTTTGCGAGTTGCTCCTCCAGTTGTTCCACTTTTTCTTTTCGTTGCTTTTGCTCTTTTTGAAAGCGTTCCAGCATGGCCTCCTTAAGCTTGCTCTTTGCCTCGGTCTTTTCTGCTTCCTCGGACTCGGGGGATCGAATGGTCCCGACCCACTGGCGGATCTTTTGTTCCATTTTTGTCCGTTCTTGCAACTGCTCGGAGTTTGCTTCGGGGTACGGTGGAAGTCCTGGGTACCCTGGGTTCGCAGGGGGGATTGTGTAGGCGTTGTTCCAGGACGGTACCGGCTGAAAGAAAGACGGGGGTGGGCTCATCGATGGTTGATTAGGCCAGCTTGGTCCGAATGTCTGCCCGAAACCGTTGGCGGTGGGAGTTGGATTTCCCTGGGGGAAGTTATTGCGAGCCGAATCGTAGGGCCCGTTAGAATATGGCTGGTTTGGCCCCCGGTTGTTTGGGTTTGAGTTATTGTTGTTGTTGCTAAATTGCGGCTGTCCACTGGATGGGCCTGGGCCTGGGCCCTCTTGCTGAGCGATCAAACGGATACCACCCAACGCAACGGTTGCAATGGCTGAGGCAGCAAGACCCAAGTACAAACTTGTTCTTTTCATTCGGATTCCTTTTCACTTTCTTTCGAGTTCAACAGTTGTGACTCCAAGGCATCCAGTTCGATTTGGATGTTTTGCAAGTCTTGATAAAAACGTGCTTCGTTCGTGGATTGGTTCTCGGATGGCCAGGATGCCGTCGGTAGGGATTCGATCTGTCGCAGTTCGCCTTCGATTTGACGCAGATCGCTATCGGATTGGGCTATTGCTTGAATCTGCTGAGTATGTTCAGCGACAAGTTGCTGAACCTGGGGATTCAGGTTTCTTGCACCGCGGTTGGATGAGTTCCGTTGAAGTCCGAGCCATTCTTGCCAGCCTGTCCACCATGTCAAAACGATCGCAAGGCTCAGTATGGCTGTCGTACTTGTGATTGCTGCCCATGTCATCCACGAGCGATTTTTCCGGGATTGGAAAAGAGCTTTCTGTTTAGGTTTTCGACGTTGAAGCGAAAGCCCGCCCGACTGCAGTGTCAAGAGAAGACGTTCTAGTTCTGCTTCGACGGCATGCATGTCGTAAAATCGGTCCGACACATTTTTGCTCATCAGTCGCGAAACCAGTGCAATGACTTCCACGGGAACATCCGGGTTGATTTCATCGATGGGTCTTGGCGACTCGGTGCAGATCCGATGCAGGACCCCCATGGCGTTGTTCGCGCGGTACGGAGGTCGCCCGGTAAGCATAAAGTACAGAACGCTGCCTAGACTAAATTGATCGCTTCGCGTGTCTAGCGCATCTCCATGCGCTTGTTCGGGGGACATGTAGTGTGGCGTGCCAGCCACAACGCCCGTTCGCGTGAGCGAGGCGTCGTCCACGGCTCTTGCTAATCCGAAGTCGCTCAGTAGCACTCGGTCGACATTGTCTTCCAGCAGAATGTTGGCCGGCTTGACGTCACGATGGACAATGCCTTGATCGTGAGCGGCGGCCAAACCGGAGGCCGTTTGCTTCGCAATACGAAGTGATTCGGCAAGTGATAGCGGTCCGTTGTGGTCCACCTTTGCTTGCAAAGACGCCCCCATGACGCATTGCATAACAAGATAGGGGACTTTGCCAGTCGTTTCGACGTTGTAAATTGGGATCACATTCGGGTGCAAGATGGCGGCTGCGGCTTGTGCTTCACGAGCGAACCGCTTTCGTGCAGAAGCATTGTTGGCGAGATGGGCTGCTAGCACCTTGATCGCAACCACGCGATGCAGTTCGGTGTCATGTGCTTTCAGTACCAGGCCCATTCCACCGGTACCAATGACGCGTTCTATGTCATATCTGCCGAGCCGGCCTAGTAGTTCCGGATGGCGAGGGGATTCTAAGAACGGGAGCTGAACAACTTCAAATTCAACTCGGGCTGCGTCTGGGATTTCCGGTTGGACTTCGATGACTACGGAACTGGTGATGTTGTCGCATGTGCTGGAAGGCAGTTCGTGTTCAAGCCAAGAACTACGGGCTTCGTTCCACCAATTGGTCTTTTGGTTGGCCGCATCCGCCACGCGTTGTTGGCAGGTGGTGCATCCTTCGACATGTCGAAAGGCTTCGTTAAAGCTTGGTTCTCCTTCCGTGCCATCCAGCAAGTGGTGCCAATGGGCGAACCGGCATTCGCGCCCTGAGGCCTTGGCTTGGTTCTTGTTAGATAGCATTGTTGTCCTCCAGTTGCACGATGATGTCCCGAATTTTCGAGGTGACTCGGCTTCGTGCGATGTAAACCGCTCCTGGTGAGAGTTCCAAGCTGGCGGCGACCGAGTCCACCGACTCGGCAAGCACAGCGGTTCTCCAGAAGGCATCCCATGTGCTGCCGCTGAAGGAGTCCCTGGCTTGAGCGGCAGCGACTCGAAACATTTCGCGACGGTATTCCAATTCGATTTCCGCAGCGCGGTAGTCTTCGGAAGGGAATTGCTCCAGGGCAGAGCCATCAAGAGCCCGAGCGGACGAGGCTTGGGTGGCTTGTTTGGAGATCCAGTTGATCAATTGGTTGCGAGCGATTCGAAAAAGCCAAGCCCGAAAACGGCCGCGTTCTCGATCGGGTTGCCATCGGTCGACCGATTTGGCTACCGCAATCAGAACGTTCTGAGCAATCTCGCGAGCGTCAGCTTCTTGCAAACCTCTTCGGCCGGCAAAGCGAATGATCAGCGGTTCGTAGATCGCGATGAAATCCCGCCATGCGAGAGCATCCTGCGAGGATGGTAATCGCAGGATAAGGCTTTCTCGAGTGTCTGGGTTGGAAGTCATGGTGCCTCATTGGAAATGCAATGGTTGTGACGCGTTCGACCAGCGAGATCGCGATAACAACCTTAACACCATCGTCGACCAGGAACCTTTCAGGGCAAGTCGGAAGAATTTAGGATTTTAGACCTAGATTAGCTATCATTAGCGATCACTTTCGGCTTTTTTGCGGGAGAGCTGAAGTTCGAAGCTTGAAGTTCGAGCACCGAATGTCGAAGTGTTTTGCGACTTCCGTCGAACTTCGACATTCCTTGTTCGAAATTCGATATTGATTCGGTGTGGCGATAACGAGGCTGTTTTCGAACTTGCGCCTGTTGGCCTTTACTCGTACTCAATGAAATGGTTCTCGTACTCGTACTCGAAAGACGCTGGTCGAGCACGAGTACAAAAAGCCAGGTTTTTCACGGTGCCTTGGGCTTGTTTGCACAAGTAAGCATCTCTAAGCATTGTCCATGGAAGTATGCGTTGAGGCATTGTCCATGCTGTTCATCGAAGCAGTATCCATGGAGAGGGAATCCAATCGATTGCCTGCCATTTGCTTTTTTCCAGTGCCGGCAGAACCGGGGCGTCGTCCACGTCGCTTTTGGGTCGAATTCGGAATCAAGTTGGTGTCGATTTTCTGAAGCATTCGCGTGATGCAAAGCTTGTTGACGCTAACGGCTAGCTCATTCGCCTCGGCGCAAATGGAATCATGGAGACTCTTGGGAATACGGACCGTAATCATCCGTTGTGGTTCGTGAGGGTCATTTTCAGGTAGGTCACGGGATCGCAGTACGGTTAGCATTTCCATTACCTTGCAGTGTTCGTCGCTGCATTCGTACTGATGAGATTCTTCGATGTCTGGGAATAGAGCGCGTGCAACGCCGGCGGCGCCCACGGTCTCGCGATAAAAAGCTGTCCAGGTCGGCGCGACTCCGAACAATTCCGTTGCCGTCTCAACAACTAGCTTTCGACGATCTGCTGCTGGCAAGTCGCAATTTCGCTTGGCTCGAAGCTCGGCAGCGACTTCATTGAAGATTTTCATTTCGGCTGCGAGCTTTTCTCCCGCTTCCCTGGAGGCTTCTTCCTTGGCACGCGTCGAAGCGGGCTTGGCTGCAGCAGCTGTTGCTACATCGCTGTTTGCCCATGGAGTCATTGTTTGA
>CAITIF010000806.1 GCA_903892365.1 uncultured Pirellula sp.
GACAGCTTCTTGCTATCTCCACCGCAATATCGCCTTTATAGAATCGATCGTAGGCGGCGTAGATGGCTTCCTTGCGCGACTTGCCCGATTCGAGAGCTTGCTTTTCTGTCTCGCAGAGCTTTCGTAGGGTCTGTAGCAAATCTGCTTGAACGAAAATCTCGCCAGCCTGAGGTGCTTCTCGTTTTTCGCCTAGGTGCGGTAAGAAGACTCGCTTCGAATAAGGCCATTGTTTGATCTGAGCTTTCCCGCGTTCGATGGAGTTAGCGGTTTGAGCTTCGATGGGGTAGCCTTCCGCCATTTGCATTGCAGGTTGGAGCACTTCTGCCAAGCTTAGTTTTCCAAATTCGGCAAGCATCACCATCAGTCCGCCAGGCGTCCCAGGAGTGACCGCAGCTAACGGTCCATACTCGGGCGGGTACTTCATGTCTTTGCTGATGAAGAATTCTGCTGTCGCGCCCGATGGTGCGACACCTAAGGCATTGATGGCGATCACTTGTTTGGTTTTTGGATTGTAAATTAACGCTTGCGTTTCTCCGCCCCAACTGAGTACATCCCACATGGTGCAAGTCGCCGCGAGCATGGCGCAAGAAGCGTCTATCGCATTGCCACCTTTGTGAAAGGTCATGGCTCCGGCGGTTGCTGCTAGCGGTTTGCCTGTGATGGCCATCCAGTGCTTACCATGCAGCGGCGGTTTCTGAGTTACCACCGGGAGGTTGTTAAATTCCTGAGCGCAAGCGGCTCGCGAATTCGCTACCTGAAATAAAATCATCGTGCACAAAATACAAATCGGTTTTGTCATAACGTCGGTTTTGCGTCGAGGAAGTTCGGATCGAGTTTGCGAACAAGAACAAGAGGTCTCGGCAGTTGCCCAGGCAACAACGGATCCCAAGCCTTGCGGGTTTACCGAGTATGACGCCGCTGCCCCGCTTTATGCAAGCGAACCCTAGAAATATATGTCGCGAGGGCCGTTGAAAATTCCGCCAAAAGTTAGATGCGGTGCGACTTGTCCTGCATTTGGGACCTTACAAGAGTATGATAGTTGCTTCCTGCCATGCCCTGCCGTCATCCTCCCACCCCTTTTTGTCGCGGTCGCACTATGACTACCAAGCGAGAGCCTTCCCTACGCGAGCCTTCTAAGAACGCTATGGAAATTCATGGGAACACGAATTTTCGCATCGCCGAACGGGCAGCCGTGGTATGGCTCTTTTTTGCCTTCACCTTGGTTTTCTTGCAAGGCACCAACACAGGTATGGCGGCGGACAACGATCCGGTTCAGTTCAACCGCGACGTAAGGCCCATTTTGTCCGACGCTTGTTTCCAATGCCATGGTCCCGACGAAGGTCAGCGGCATGGTGGCCTGCGTCTCGACTTGGCCGGTGCTGCGCTTCAGGGAGGTGATTCGGGGCCATCGATTGTCCCAGGAAACGCGGAAGCAAGCGAATTATGGAAGCGGATCACGTCCACCGATCCCGCGATTCAAATGCCGCCTCCCTCGTCCGTCAAGTCGTTGACTCAGGCTCAGATTGGAACCTTAAAGAAATGGATCCATGAAGGGGCTGAGTACGAGGGCCACTGGGCGTTCAAGAAAGTCCATCTGCCGGCGATACCGACGATCGAAAATCAAAATGTTGAACCGAACCAAGTCGGTCACCAAGGGGCGCAGCGCGTGCACCCCATCGATGCTTTTGTTCGTTCCCGATTGAAGGCGATGGGAATGGCATGGTCGCCCGAGGCGTCTCGTGAAACGTTAATCCGTCGAGTCACGTTGGATTTGATTGGGTTACCCCCTGAGCCCCAAGATATCGCCGCGTTTCTAGCGGACGAATCCGCCGATGCCTATGAGAAGGTAGTCGATCGGTTGCTGGCATCGCCGCATTATGGCGAACGTATGGC
>CAITIF010000807.1 GCA_903892365.1 uncultured Pirellula sp.
CGTATTTGATTCCGTTTGTGATTCGATCAACGAAGAAATTTATTTGCACTTTAGCGAACTAGCCATGCAGCAACCGCACCGGTGGCAGTCTATCTTGCACTGGCATCGGTATACGTTTGCGGGAATGGCAATTCACGATGAGAGACTTCGTTCGTTACTTCGCATCACCTACAAGTTTTTAACTTCCAGCGGCGAGTTGACGATTGCTGAAATTCTCGCAAGAAGCAAAGCGGATGCATTGGTAGAAGATGAAGCGGATTTTGTTGTTTGGTACAATGCGGATCGACGGCAAGAATCTTGGCTTAACGATTTTTTCTCGCACAGTCCAACTCCATGCATTCATACGTTGAGAAGTTTCGAAGAGACACTGCTGGCGTCCATCCTGAGCGAAATGCCCAATTTTCAAGTGGACCTAAGAGCGGCTAGTCCTTCCTCTTTGCATTTTTGCGAGTCCATTCTTGGTATGGAGGATAAATCTGAAGTTCCGCGAGATTGGGAAGTCTTTTTCGATGCGTTAGATTCGAATGTGTTTATCGCTTCCACGTCGAGCAAGCAGCCTGTGTTCGCCTTTGTAAACGAGCGATACGAACTTTCGAAGACCTTCGACGAACTGAGAGAGAATGGCGAGCTTCCGAAAGGCTTTCAGCGACTTATTGATCAGCATTTTCAAAGGAGCCCGCTCGGTAAGAACGAAATCATTCTCAATCGAAGCCATCGATTGGTACGAAAGGCGTTGGAGCTTGGATCCAAAAGCTCTTTGTCCCATGTTCTGCGACTGCTAGTGACAACCGCATTAAGCAAAGCCGGCGCACGGCTCCAAACGGACGCTCAGTCCCTTCAAGCAACGGATTTAGAAGCGATAGCAGACTCGCTGTAAGACGTCTTTTGGGGCTGAAGCGTCGTGGGGGGAGGCAGCCAGCCACTCTCCGACCAGGATGACGCCCACTTTTTTGACTGGCTTGATTGCGATTCCCGACATTGCGAACGAAACGTCCGACGGTTATTGTGACATCATCAAGTTCGGAGAACACAACGCGAGGCGAAGCATGCAAGGATGGAAATTGATAGCAATGAATGCGAAGTTCTTTTTGATCGCGTTTTCGTACTTAGCTGGCCAATCTTTTGGCTTTGAACCCACGCGTTCCGTAATTGTGGTTCGTCCCAAGGCTTGGAGCGTTTCGATCCAAGAATGGGCCAACTATCGCAAGTCCGAGTACGAAATCATCGAGGTGGATTCGATCGAGTCCCCTTACGACCTTAGGCAAAAGGTATTGAATGCGGTGAGAACGGCCAAGCACCCTACAACCGCGGTGTTGCTTTGCGGAGACGTTGCCAATGCAAAGAAAACACAATTGGGCAATCTTGTGCTCGAACCCATCACACCCACTTTTGAGATACCAACACGAGTGAAACTTGGGCCTTACGTTACCCCGACGTTGGCGACGGACAGCTTTTACGGGGACTTGGACGATGATGAATGTCCGGATCTATCGGTGGGTCGATTGCCGGCCAAAGATCCCAAGGACCTTGCGAGAATGTTGAGACGAAGCCTTGACTATGAGCAATCGTCATCGATGGGTCCGTGGCGTGATCGGATCCATGCAACGGCCGGGGTAGGCGGATTTGGAATGGTTGCAGATACCGCCATTGAAACGGTGACACGGAGACTTTTTTCAGAAGGGATCCCCGACCGCTTTCAATTGCAAATGACCTTTGCCAGTCTCAGCAGTCCGTATTGTCCGCCGCCGCAGGAACTATCTCAAACCTTGATTCGAGAGTTGAATGAAGGTGGATTGTTTTGGGTTTACATTGGTCATGGCAATGTGAATTGCTTGGACGACATGATCGTAGGGGATTCGGAGTTTCCAATCTGTACTTCGGAACAGGTACCACAGATTCAAATCCCGCACGGGCAGCCTATTGCGGTCATGCTAGCTTGCTTTACAGGCGCTTTTGATGCGAAGGTCGATTGTTTTGCCGAAATGCTTTTGGCTAAGAACGATGGTCCAATCGCGGTGATTGCCGGGTCGAGGGTCACCATGCCGTATGGAATGAGCCAGATTGCAACTGAAATGATGGATGGCTGTTTTGTTGACAAGATTGAAACGATTGGCGAAATCTTGCTCAAAGCGAACCGCAACGTCTGGAATCAGGGGGCACAAGTGAAATCTTCCGAAGGTTCAGAATCGGAGGCGGGATCGACGGAAAAGCGATTGCGAGATCGACAAAAAGGACTGATGGAAGGGATGGCGTTGGCTTTGAGCCCCGAAGGGCATAGTTTGGTGGAAGAACGCAGGGAGCATGTACGACTGATGAACTTGCTTGGCGATCCACTTTTACGAATTCGTCAGCCGAAAGAAATTACGCTTCGGGGTGGCGATCAGTTTTCCGCGGGGCAAGTCGTAACCGTCGCTGGGGATTCGCCTCTTGCGGGTACGCTTTCGGTGGAACTAGCTTTGACGCGAGACCGATTGCCAACAGGCATCAAGTCGATCGAACGTTACGAAAATTCAGAATCGGTACGCGATGCCATGCGGACGAACTACGACACGGCAAGCGACCTTGTTTTGTGGAAGACCGAGAAAAAGATCGCGTCCGGAAGCTTCTCGGTCGATCTACCGTTGCCATCCGACATTCGCGGCAAGTATGTGATTCGAGTCTTCGTTTACGGTGATCAAGATTGGGCAACAGGCTCGCAAAGGATTAAGATACTCAAATCGAAAGCTCCTTAGCGCAACCTGCTTCTTCAACCGTTCAGATCGCACTCCATGCCCATTCATCGATTTCAAGATCTTAGTTCTAAGCGGCTCGATCCGTACCGCAACTTACGAACCACCAATCTAACTCGATTGAGTGGCCAGTTTATTGCGGAAAGTAAGCCGCTGGTAAAACGATTGGTCGATAGCGGACTGCGTATCGACTCGTTCTTGATTGATGAAAAGTATCTCGACGAAGCGATCGAGTGGCTTCCGGGAGAGACCGATCTTTTTGTGATCCCAGGGGCATTGGTGTCTGAGCTTATTGGCTTTTCGTTCCATCGGGGTTATTTGGCCTGTGGGATTCGGTCACCTTTGCTGTTCCCGACCCCAGACGTCTGGCGGGCTAATTCGGACTGGATAGGTGTGATGTTGATTGGGGTGCAAG
>CAITIF010000808.1 GCA_903892365.1 uncultured Pirellula sp.
AAGATCTGCCAAAATTGGGAGGAAAGTTTTATCGAAGCAAGGACACGCGAGTACAAAATATTGTGGGTTCTGGACTAGGCCTAGCATTCTCGCAGGAAATCGCTCGGCTTCATGGTGGTGCTATTTCGATTCGTAGCGAGCTCAATCAAGGCTCATGCTTTACTCTTGAAATTCCACTTCGCTAGGGGGAAGCTGCTATGTTTCAATGCAAACGCTCCGGGACAGTGGATACCATCAGCAGTACGCAACCGCTGGTCCGCGAGAATCAATCAGACTTTTTGAAATCGGTTGAGTCATGTTTTGGTAAGGGGCAACCTCATATCGTCTTAGATCTCGGAAGTGTGCCACTCATGGATAGCGCAGGTCTTGAAGCTCTTCTTGAGGTACGTGATCGATGCGGAAATCTTGGTGGCAGTATCGTTCTTGCTCGGCCAAACGCTCTGTGTCGTGATATTCTTCGAATCAATGGAGTGGATAGAGAGCTGAATGTCTTTGAAGACATCGGTCATGCAATGGGGAGCTTTGCGAAGTGAATCTCATCTCAGTCCCCCATCTTCATGAACACTCTTTAGGTACCAACAAATCATCCACTCGTGGCTTTGCTCTTCCCGCGCCGGTCCCCCTTGGGGAGAATTTAGTTCAAGCAGGACTCTTGACAGGCAGCGATTTGCAAGAGGCCCTTCAGCAGCATTCGAGCAAGAATTGCCAACTGGGCGAGACACTTTTGGAAATGGGATTCGTTGATGAAGACACCTTGCTTTTGTTTTTAGGACAACAGCTTGGAGTTCAATCCGTACGTTTACGAAGCGGTCTAGTCGATCCAAGCGTAGTTCGCTGCATCCCTCGGGCGAAAGCAGAAGCATTTTCCGCATTGGCTTTGTTCTGTGTCGGTGGAAGACTGACCGTTGCAATGGCAGAACCATCCAATCTTCGGCAACTTGATGAACTGGAGCGTGTTACAAGGAAGCCTATTCGGCCAGTGCTTGCCATGCGTTCCGCGATCGATCGCATGTTGGCTCACTGCTACGAAGAGAACTTTGCGGTTGATGCAATCACTGCGGATTTGGATCAAAACTCGATCGAAATCCAATCCGATTCGGTCGATGTTTCGTTGGCGGATGTCGAATCATTCACGGACGGCAGCCCCATCATTAACTTGGTCAACTACATTATCGTTCATGCAATACGACAGAAGGCGAGCGACATTCATATCGAAGCAGGTCAACAATCCTCGCTAGTACGTTATCGCGTCGATGGCCACTTGCGAGAAATTTTGCGACCTCGACGCGAATTCCATCCAGCCATGATTTCGCGAATCAAGGTTCTTGCAAAAATGGATATTTCAGAACATCGAATGCCGCAAGACGGCCGAGTCCATCTTACCGTTGACGGGCGCGAAATCGACTTGCGCATCTCAACACTTCCGACGATCTTAGGCGAGAAGATCGTGATGCGGGTTTTGGACCGAAAGAACGTTACTTTTTATCTGGACCGACTTGGAATGCCCGAAGCGGCACTCAACAAAACCAAAAATTTACTAAAGCGACCTCACGGTTTGATCCTCACTACCGGGCCAACCGGCAGCGGAAAAACGACGACGCTCTACTCGGCTGTGGAACTGATCAAATCTATCCGGCGCAATGTTGTTACGGTAGAGGATCCGGTGGAGTACCAACTGGACTTGATCAATCAAGTTCAGGTCAGTAACACAAAGACCATGAAGTTTTCAGACGCACTTCGGTCAATTCTTCGGCAAGATCCAGACGTCATCATGGTCGGTGAAATACGAGATGCGGAAACTGCTGCAATTGCAATCCAAGCAGCACTCACTGGTCACTTGGTTCTCAGCACTCTTCATACCAACGATAGCTTCAGCGCGATCACTCGGTTGCTAGACATGGGAATTGAACCCTTTAAGCTAGCCGCTGGTCTATTGGGTGTGATTGCTCAACGTTTAGTCAGGACTATTTGCCCTTCTTGCAAAACGAATTATTACCCGACTCCTGAACAACTGGACGCGATTCGCTACCGTGGCGACCGCCGACGCCAGTTCACACGAGGACAAGGTTGCAGAGAATGTTATGACACTGGTTTCCGGGGCCGAACGGGGATCTATGAAGTCTTTGCAATCGATCGTGAAGTTCGAGAGCTTATTTCATCCAACGCGACGGTGGAGGCGCTTCGGTCCTATCATTGTCAGCAAGGTTTTGGGTCGTTACTCGAGGAAGGCATCCTGCTGGCGGAAGCCGGGCGAACAAGCCTCGAGGAAGTGATAGAAGTCGCTTATTCTGATTGATGATGCCCCATCCTTTCCAAACTAGTGATCGACCTCGATGAAATTCCAATATGTTGCTAAAGACATTCACGGCAAGTCCGTTAGAGGTCTTTTTGAGAGTGAGAGTTCTGTTGCCGTGCGGCAAAGATTACGGTCGCAAGGATTGTACGCGCTCTCCATCGATCAAGTTTCCCACTCTTTGTTAGGCCGTCTAAACCAACATCATTCAAGTCTTGCAACATCAAGCTTTCGCATTGATCTTCCGTTGTTGGCTGGGAAATACTCGTCTCGTACCAAATCCTCCGATCTGATGGTCGTGCTTTCGCAGCTTTCGATCATGTGCCAATCCGGCGATGATTTAGCGGAAGCATTAAACACAGTAGCCAATCAATGCCAAGCGTCCAATCTGAAAACTGTTTTGGTATCCGTCTATCAAGAGGTTTCGCAAGGCACTAGATTCTCCGTGGCTCTTGCGAAACACCCTAAGGTATTCAATGAATCTTTAGTGGCTGCATTAGCTGCTGGAGAGCAATCAGGCAGAATTGTGGAGGTTCTGGAGAGGACCACCCGATTGATGCGCAATGATCAACTAATGCGCAGTACGGTGCTGTCAATGCTCATGTATCCAGCCGTTTTGTGCACGATTACATTGACCGTAATCTTTTCCATGCTGTTTTTCGTTCTGCCGCAATTCGCTACTATCTTTAGCGATATGGGCAAACCAATCCCTCCGTTGACAAACGTTCTTCTTGCGTTGGGAACTAACCTACGGAGCAACTGGATAGCGATCGCTATTCTGGTAGCACTCGCGATTGGAGCGGCCTGGACGGGACGAACGCATCCTCAAGTTCGTCGAGCATGGGACTTTGGTTTACTGAATTTTGTCTTAACCAAAAATTTTGCACGGGCTTTGATAACTGGAAGGATATTCCGGTTGCTCGGGACCATGCTAGAAAGTGGAGTTCCGCTTCTGGAAAGTGTTCGTTTATGCAGGAATGCAACTCGTAATCTATTCTTCCAGCAAATGTTCGACCAAGTAGAGCAGGATCTCTTGAAAGGCGAGGGTATGAGCCAAAGTCTCGTTGCGGCTGCATTTTTGCCACCAGGCGCTGCTCACATGATTTCTACTGGCGAAAGGACGGGTAAGCTCCCACAGGTGTTACAAACGGTTGGGGAATACTTTGAAAGCGATGGAGAACGCCGCCTAAGAACGTTGGTAAAAATGCTCGAGCCTGCCATCATTGTTGGCTTGGGCGGAATCGTCGGGGTGGTCGTGCTGTCAATTATTCTTCCTTTGCTGGATGTGACGACCGCTTCTTCCTAAGCATGATTTGAAAAGTTGACTCTGTCCCACATGATGTTTTGTGCGACCTAGGGTTGGCTACTATGAGCACTGCAACTTCCCTTTTCAGCCAAGTCAACACGCGTTGGTTCCAAAGATCTATTGGTTGGACTGGGGTCGAGATAGGGTGTCATGAAGTCAAAATGGCCCAAGTTCGCAAGCTTGACGGAGGCTGGTGCTTGTCGTCCTGTTGGACCATTGAGAATCCGATTCCATACACAAGTGAAGTTAGTGAACGCGTGGGGCATCACCCCAATCAAATCCAGGAATCATTCGGCTGGATGGCAAACAACGATCTGCTCGAAAACGGACTGATACCGCTTTTCGCCGGAGCGGAAAGTTTAAATGGGCTCTTTCAAGGTAAAAAATGTGCGGCCACGCTGAACGATGGAATGATCGACTACCGCGAAATCAATTTGCCTTTTTCCGAACTGGACGAAGCATATCCAGTGGTTTCTTCCGAAGTCGCGTTTGAAGCGGAGTGCGAGCCGAACGAACTGATTACGGACTGTTGGAGATTGCCAAAGAGCCGGTCACGCCACGAATCATCGACCTACGCCGCTGTCTCACTCAAATGTACAGCTGCAGAACAATTGTCCACGGATCTGCTTCGAATTGGATTCGACTGTCAAGTCATTGATGCGGTACCTTGTGCCATAGCGCGCGCCACCCAGATGATGATCCAAGATCATGAAAGCATCACTCTGGCCGTCGATGTTGGCTATGGCCAAGCCACAGTCACTATGGTTCAAGATGATGAGCCGATCCTGACGCGTAACTTGCGCAGTTGTAGTTTGATATCGCTACTAGAGGGGATTGCAAGGGTGTTCGAGGTAAGTATGGCTGATGCGCAAACCCTTCTCTTTCAATCGTCTGCGAACGATTCGTTCCGCGATTCTGAAAAGGAAGGATTTTCTAATCCGCTTCGACAACGATCGGACGCATTTTTAAATGCATTGTCCTACGAGATCAATAAAACACTTGAGTACTGCAGCCGCGTGTTCCAATCTGTTACCCCGCAACGAATCTTAATCATGGGCGCTGGGGTCAAAATTCCTAGGATTACGAATGTCCTTGAACAGAAAACGAATTTGCCAACACATGTTTGGTGCATGGAGTCAACCTTTGGTCCTTTGGAAAATCGACCAATTGGCAGTTTTGCGATTGCGGCCGGACTCTCTAGCCTAGCCTGGGATGTACCATGATTCGCGTCAACTTACTACCTCCAAAGTTCATTTGGCGGAAAACGCTACGGAAACGCATTCGCCAATGGATCTGTGTCTTGGGATTGGTCACATTTCTGTTTTCTGCTTGGAATGTATCCTGCTGGATTGAATGGTGGAGATACCATCGCGACTTTGAAGAAATCGAAGAGGCGATTGCTCCTGCTCGACAGGCACGCACGGAGAGGGTCGAACTTGCTAAGAAAGTCATACTACTAGAAAAAAAACTAGGCCAGCTTCGAGAGATCGCAGTCGATGATTGTACCACCTCCACGCTTGGCGTCGTTGCAAAGGGTGTCTTGGAAACAAACTGCTCCGTTCAATTGCAAGAATTGCAGGCCTCGTCCTCCACCTCCAACTCAACCTCGACTTCAAATTCCATTCCAAAATCCAAAAAGAACTACATGGTATCGATACGCGGCATCGCAGTTGAAAGTGACGCAATCACGAGTTTTATGGAAAGCTTGAATCGTTCTGGCCTATTTCCCCGTGTTGAGCTTCGTGCGACTAAAGAATGTCAAATGGAAGACAGAACTATTCAGGAATTTCAATTGGAGTGCATGAACGATGAGTAAGCCATCAGGTCCGAGACAGCTCATGTCACGCACCGAACTGTACTTGCATGCGTGCATGATGATCGTATTGGTTATTGGTATCACCTTTGGTTTCGCCGCACGAAAGACGATCGGTAATGATTTGGAACGCATCCAATCAGGTATACAAGAATGTGGAAGCCTGTTGGAGAAAGAACGGGAGTTGGAAGAGGCTGTAGAACAGGTCGCGAAGCGAAAGGAATTGCTAGAACTTGAATACTCAGACTTGCTTCAGAGAATGCCTAAGAAGATTGTCGATTCGGAGGTCTTGTCCTGCCTGCGTGCGAAGGGTTTAGAGACGAAATGCAATTTCCACGACTTTCGACCAACACTGACGGTCGATCACAAGAACTTCAAGTCGAGGTCATTCGAGCTCCATTTCGAAGGACGATTCGCCAATCTATTCCAGTTCTTTGAATCGATAAATCAAATTCCTTATGCGTATCATGTGGTTCGATTCAAAATCAAAGAACCAAAGCTTGCGAACGATCTTTGCCAAGCCGAGTTAGAAATACGGATCCTATTTGATTATCAGCTAGGACTAGATCCATGAGCTCTGTTGTTGGTTATATAAAGTTGGCACTCATTCCAGTTTTAGCTGGGGTCTTATATATGGTGCTTCGCGAGGAAGCCCCCTCGGCTACTGACAATGCAATAGACCGTGGTCCTGTTTCTTCAAAAACAGGTACACTTTTGGTCGAAGCGGAAGCAACGAATCGGAATGCTGAAAACGCTTCTTTGCCACTAGCGGTTCGCGACCGACAACCAACTCCTCCGTTGATAAGTTACGGCGAAGTTGCAGAAGTCGATCCCTTTGATCGGAAAATGATTTTTCCTGTAAAGGAACCTTCAAGCGCTGTTCATCCGTCAATTGAAAATGACGATCACTCTTTGGTGAGCTCCCAGGGAGCGAAACACAAGAGTGCCAAAACTATTAAGGTGCAGGTCGTTTTTCAAACTCGCGATGGAATAAGTGCGATGCTGGATGATCGGATAGTTCGAGTGGGTGATTTGCTGGAAGACGGACGGCAGGTGATCCAGATAACGCCGGAATGCCTTGTTCTTGCGTCTCCCCCGATCCACTGAACGAAGGAAGTTTAGAGATCCAATGCACTTTGAAAAGGTGCCCCAGCCCATATCCAATTGCTAACGTATAGGCGTTGATACCACCAAACTTACTCTTGTGTGGTCCCCTTAGGAACTTCTGTACTGAGAACAATCTGTTCAGTCGATTTCGCAAATTGCTTTTGGCAAAACTTGCTGCACAAGTGGGCTGTGTAGCCACCAACCTCGACCGAATGCTCATCGGATCCGTCCATTCCAAGGTTGCAAACGTAACACTTGCCGACCACATGGTCTTCTTTGCCGTCCAATCGATCTGCTTCTTCCAAGCGAGTTAACGCAGCCTGGGATAGGGTTGGCCCCTTGCTTTCAACCACAACGCTTGGCACTTCCTTTTTGGCATCGCAGCCTAGAAAAGGTAGCGTTACCAACAACGTAGTTAAAGGGAGACAGGTTCGGAAGGTAATACGATGGAACATAGTAAATCCTGTTTGACTGCGATTGAGATGATATCCGGGTGGACAAAGCCTGTTTGACCAGCTTAAATCGTACCAAACATGACAAATTTCGGTAGGTACTAAGTTTCGGTTCCTCATCATCAAAGGGGTCATCAAAGGGGTCAGGCCTCTTTGATTTCTTTTGGATCTGGGAACCGGACTCTTTTGCGTCCGCGTGGACGCATCGTTGATTCAAGATTTAGCCTTCGCGCTATCGATTCTACCCAACTGTCATCGCCAAGGGGTCTACCCCTATGTGCAGATAAACGAACTGCCGCCAACTCTCTTTCCGACAGCGGTTCATTCACTCGCTGCTTCCAGTTGGGTAAACGCGGCGAGGGCCATTTCGATAACAAGCTTGGCGATGGCTCATTTGCCTGAAGCCAACGCCACAGTGAGCTCCACTGCCAATCCTCCGCCCTCTCTACGAGTCCTGCACGCAGTGCATTGCGTTCGACATACCGGCAGACCACGAAGAAGTGGTCGTCATCTTGGATTGGAAAGCTCTTATATCTTTGTTGGTAGACGTGGCCCATGCCGCTGGTGTGGTAATGAGCGTGGTAACGCATAGTGTGCGTTCCGCCAACCCAACCCATAAATCGGCTCATCTCGCCATCTATCATCGGACGCAAAACAAGATGATAGTGATTTGGCATGAGCAAATAAGAATAAAGCTCTACCTTGTAGATCTCTAGTGCCTCATGAAGTATTTTTTCAAAGGCTATGTAATCCTCAGGCTTATGAAAGATGGTCGCACGGAGGTTGCCACGATTCAACGCGTGATACAAACCTCCTGCTTCATCGGCTCTAGGAGCTCTTGGCATGGTTCCTCCTCGATCCAAATGACTAACATCATACAACTTTAGAGCTCAGAAGCAAATCTAAGAGGCCTGACCCCTTTGTCAAGGTTAGCAAGCGAAGGGGGATGTTTGGGGTCGTACCCGGGATTCGGGATTCACCGGTCAGCGTGACGACCAAGGTGTGTTGCCGGCCGGCAGGTGTTGGGAAGTTCGACCGGATAGCCACCAGCCGGAGTTGTGTTCCCGCGGTTGGTGAATCGATTACAATCGTGGTGATTCGCTGGGGACTGGGGCGGGTTTCGTGGCCTGTCGCAATGCGGAGGTTCGAAAAATCGCATCGCGAAAGAGAGCGCGTGTTACGTTTTATACCTAAAAACGAGGGGGCCGTGATGAACAGGTTTGTTTCTTTGCTGTTCGCAGTAGCGATCTTTTTTTCGCTGGCCGATGACGTCGCTGCCCAGGAGGCG